>NZ_JBFUBG010000021.1:15000-159520 GCF_056405875.1 Rhizobium sp. P1_E6
CCAACGGCTACGAATCCTCCTATAACCACCAGAGCGCCATCGCCAAGGGCATCGTGCCGGGCACCAAGGTGCGACAGGGTCAGGTCATCGGCTGGGTAGGAACGACAGGCGAATCCACCGGCCCGCACCTGCACTACGAACTGATCGTCAACGGCACGAAGGTCGACCCGCTGCGTATTCGACTGCCGGGCGGCAAGTCGCTCCAGGGCGATGCACTCGCAAAGTTCGAGGACGAGCGCAAGCGCATCGACACGCTGCTGAACAACCAGCCCGCCTCGGATCAGGTCGCGAGCAAGTAACCTTCCCTTCAAGCAGAAGCAAAAATGGCGGCCCGAAAGCCGCCATCTTCAATCCCTGTCTGCGCAGCGTTACGCCGCTTCGTTGACCGCCTGTTTTGTGCGGAACAGCAATCGGTCGGAACCGCTGGTGATCTTCACCATCGACCCATCTGGCACCTGGCCCGAAAGGATCTGCTCGGCAAGCGGATCCTGCACGAACTTCTGGATCACCCGCTTCAGCGGACGGGCGCCATAAACGGGATCATACCCCTTGTTGGCCAGCCAGTTGCGAGCATCCTCATCGATATCGAGCGTAATCTTGCGTTCGGACAGCAACGACAACAACCGCTTCAGCTGAATATCCACGATCGCGCCCATCTCCTCGCGCTTCAGGCGGTGGAAGAGGATGATCTCGTCAATACGGTTCAGGAATTCCGGCCGGAAATGACCGCGGACCACATCCATGACCTGTTCGCGAACGGTATCGCTGTCGTCACCTTCGCGCAGTTGCGTGAGATATTCAGCACCGAGGTTCGACGTCATAATGATCATCGTATTGCGGAAGTCGACCGTCCGGCCCTGGCCGTCGGTCAGGCGACCGTCGTCAAGCACCTGCAACAGGATGTTGAAGACATCGGGATGCGCCTTCTCGATCTCGTCGAACAACACGACCTGGTAGGGCCTGCGGCGAACAGCTTCCGTCAGCGCGCCACCTTCATCATAACCGACATAGCCGGGAGGTGCGCCGATCAGCCGAGCCACGGAATGCTTTTCCATGTATTCCGACATATCCATGCGCACCATCGCCGTCTCGTCGTCGAAGAGGAAGCGGGCGAGCGCCTTGGTGAGCTCCGTCTTGCCAACACCGGTCGGACCGAGGAAGATGAACGAACCGATCGGCCGGTTCGGATCCTGAAGGCCGGCGCGTGCACGGCGCACGGCGCGGGATACGGCCTGAACCGCATCGCCCTGACCGATGACCGATTTCGCCAGCTCGTCTTCCATCCGAAGCAGCTTGTCGCGTTCGCCTTCCAGCATCTTATCGACCGGGATGCCGGTCCAGCGGGAGACGATATGGGCGATATTGTCGGGGGTCACGACCTCCTGCACCATCGCATTGCGGCTATTGTCTTCCTTGCTTTCGGCATCGGCCAGCTGCTTTTCGAGACCCGGGATCACGCCATAGGCGAGTTCGCCGGCGCGCTGGAATTCACCCTTACGCTGGGCAATCGCCAGTTCGTTGCGGGCATCGTCGAGCTGCTTCTTGAGGTCAGCAGCAAGGCCGAGTTTCTGCTTTTCCGCCTGCCAGCGGGCCGTCAGCGCATCCGCTTCTTCCTCGATTGAGGAAAGCTCGGTTTCCAGCCGCTTCAGCCGATCAGCGGAGGCGACGTCGGTTTCCTTCTTTAGCGCCTCGCGCTCGATCTTAAGCTGGATGATGCGGCGGTCGAGCTCGTCGAGCTCTTCCGGCTTTGAATCCACCTGCATACGCAGGCGGGCAGCCGCCTCGTCCATCAGGTCGATCGCCTTGTCCGGCAGGAAACGGTCGGTGATGTAGCGGTTCGAAAGGGTTGCAGCGGCAACCAGTGCGGCATCGGCGATACGCACCTTGTGATGCTGCTCGTACTTTTCCTTCAGGCCGCGCAGGATCGAGATCGTGTCTTCGACCGTCGGCTCCTCGACCATGACCGGCTGGAAGCGGCGGGCAAGAGCCGGGTCCTTTTCGACATGCTTGCGATACTCATCGAGTGTCGTTGCGCCGACGCAATGCAGCTCGCCACGGGCAAGCGCAGGCTTCAGCAGATTGGAGGCGTCCATCGCCCCATCCGCCTTGCCGGCACCGACAAGCGTGTGCATTTCGTCGATGAAGAGGATGATCTCGCCGTTTTCCGACTGAACCTCGTTCAGCACGGCCTTCAGGCGCTCTTCGAATTCGCCTCGGAACTTCGCACCGGCGATCAGGGCACCCATATCGAGCGCCATCAACTTCTTGTCCTTCAGGCTTTCCGGCACATCACCATTGACGATGCGCAGCGCAAGACCTTCGACGATCGCGGTCTTGCCGACGCCGGGCTCACCGATGAGAACAGGGTTGTTCTTGGTGCGGCGGGAGAGAACCTGGATCGTGCGGCGGATTTCGTCGTCGCGGCCGATAACAGGATCGAGCCTGCCCTCACGGGCCTCGGCGGTCAGGTCGCGCGCGTATTTCTTCAGGCTGTCGAAGCCCTGCTCGGCACTTGCCGTATCGGCCGTGCGGCCCTTGCGGATTTCGTTGATGACCTGATTGAGCGCCTGCGCGGTCACGCCTGCATTCTTCAACGACTGATAGGTCGAGGCAGAGCTTTCGATCGCCAGCGCCTGCAACAGACGCTCGACCGTCACGAAACTATCGCCAGCCTTCTTGGCAGCCTCTTCGGCGGTAGAGAAAACCTTGGCGAGCGGCTGAGCGAGATAGATGTTGCCGTTACCGCCGGAAATCTTCGGCAGTTTGGCAAGTGCTGCGTCATTGGCAAGCCGCGCGGCCTTGGCATCGCCGCCAGCGCGCTCGATCAGCGAAGCGGCCATGCCCTGATCATCGTCGAGCAGGACTTTGAGAACATGTTCCGCAGTGAATTGCTGGTGGCCCTGCGCCAGCGCGTAAGTCTGGGCAGACTGAACGAAACCGCGCACCCGCTCGGAGTATTTTTCGATATTCATATGCTACCTCCATGAATCGCCCTGCCCTTCATAAGGCACAGGCCGATGATTGAGATTGAGCTCCCTCAAAAGGCAAGCCCTGTTTGTCGCCAGCGAGATTTCCGGCAAACGAAACTGAACAGGATATGGTGGGAAATCCCGGGAGTTTAAAGGGGTGAAGCATGCGAAAAGCGCTGCCTCCGAGGCCTCTTCGCCCGAGCGCTGACCATGTCCGGACGCGTCCAGTTCTTATCGAAGAAATCCTCGACCCTACCATAGGCGCGATGCGAAAATATGCGCCGGGTGATCACAGCACGACAAGCAGCCTTGAACTCCCCAAACAGAAAAGCCGCCCAAAAGAGCGGCCTTTCAATTTGTCTATTCTGGAAGCGAGCTTATTCCGAAGCAGCCTCAGCTAGAACAGGTGCTTCGGCCGAAGCACCTTCCTCACCAGTTGCTTCACCTTCGGCACTCCGCCGCGGGCGGCGCGGGCGGCTGCTGGGATTGCGGCGGCGGGGCTGGCGCTGCTGCGTTGCGCCACCTTCCTCTTCCATCGCGACTTCAGCAGGAATGCCTTCGATTTCCGGCTGCGGGCCGGTCCCGTCGATTGCTTCGGCCTGCTGAACAGGGGCTGCCGGAGCAACCTGCTGCTGTTCGCGCGGCTGGCGTTCTTCGCGCTGTTGCTGGCGTTCTTCGCGTTGCGACTGGCGTTCTTCACGCTGCTGTTGATGAGGTGGCTGAACAACGACGACATCGTCATTGTCTGCCATATCCATTTCATCGCCGTCGCGATCCGAATTGTCACGATCATTAAAGTCGCCGCGATCATCGCGCTGGAAGCGTTCCTGCATCTGGGCCTGTGCGGCGGCAATGATGCGGTTGTAATGTTCGGCGTGCTGCAGGTAGTTTTCAGCAATGACGCGGTCCCCGGAGCTCTGGGCGTCACGGGCAAGCTGCGCATATTTTTCAGCGATGTGCTGAGCAGTACCGCGGATTTTCACGTCGGGGCCGGAGCTATCGTAAGTCCGGGTCAGCGGGTTTCCGCCCTTGCGGTTGAAATTGTTGTTATTGCTATTTCCACCACCGCCGCCGCCGCCGTTATTGTTATTACTGCCACGCCCTCGACCGCGCTTGTTCTGCTGTCCTGGCCTCATCGATCGTTCACCTGAATTCTCTGTTTGTGATTGGATACATGGCACCAACCGCCAAGACCGGTTCATCCGGATCAGGGCCTTCGTGCCGCAAGCATAGTGCGCCTTCGCGCCGACCTGCCGCTTGTCTTCAAGTCAGTTTGACTGATTCACGCATTGGGTCGTGTTCAACTTTTGAAACTCTCGTTTAAAAGAGCAGACCCCCGAAGCTGAGCAAGTACCGAACGAATCTCGTTCATTCCTATGCGCCCAACGCGTGAGGGCAACCTATATTGCTTCCTCGGGAAATCCAAGCCTTTTCTTCGCAATAGCAACAATGTCCAGTTCGATGCTGCAATTTGTCGCCGGTCATGCCGGCGAGAACACGAGCACTCTGTCGTTCTGACCATAGTCTTTCACGGATTTGAGGCACTTGAAGCCTTCCGCTTCAAAGATCGCCGTCACATCGTTTCGCTGATCATAGCCAATTTCCAGTCCGACGACCCCATTTGATCGTACGAACCTTGCTGCATCCTTTGCTATGGCTTTGTAGGCGTCAAGCCCATCCGGGCCGCCATCCAGAGCTGCAGCCGGATCAAATTTCGTCACTTCGGGAGCGAGATCGTGAATGACATTGGAAGCAATATAGGGCGGATTTGAGACAATCGCATGAAACGTCCCATGGATGTTCTCAAACCAGCTCGATCGAATAGCCGTGAATCGGTCCTGCAATCCGTGTCTTTCTGCGTTTGATCTTGCCGTCTCAAGTGCATCGGTCGAAATATCGCTGCCGATGCCTGATGCTTCCGGACATTCATTGAGGAGCGCAAGGCAAATCGCTCCAGTCCCGGTTCCTATGTCTAGGATATGGAGATTGCCCTGCGTCTTTGCAAGGTCGCGCAGATAGGGAATGATCGTATCGACGAGGATTTCCGTATCGGGCCGCGGCTCCAGCGTGCCGGCGGACAGCGAAAGCGGCAGACCGTAGAATTCCCGCTCTCCCAGGATGCGGTGCACCGGCTCGTGCTTCAACCGCCTTTCGATAGCGCGGCCGATACTGTCCGCCTGCTCTTCTGAAACCGGTTCACGGCCGGCTGTCAGCATCTCGGTCGGTGAAAGCTCCAGTAATCCCGAAATCAGCAACCGCGCATCGGTCTGCGGATCGGCAATACCCGCTTCCGTGAAGCGACGCCGGGCTTCGGAAAGCATCTCTGAAACCGTCGACCCGGATGCGATCATTGCTGTTCGCCAAGCAGCGCGAGCTGGCTCGCCTGATAGTCGGCCAGCAACGCGTCCACCACTTCGTCAATCTCGCCGACCATCATCCGGTCGAGCTTGTAGAGTGTCAGGTTGATGCGGTGGTCGGTCACGCGCCCCTGTGGAAAGTTGTAGGTGCGGATACGCTCGGAGCGGTCGCCCGAGCCGACCTGGCTCTTGCGGTCGGCGGAACGTTCACTATCGGCCCTCTGCCGCTCGGCATCGTAAAGCCGCGAACGCAACACCTGCATGGCCTTGGCGCGGTTCTGGTGCTGCGATTTTTCCGAGCTGGTCACCACGATACCCGTCGGCAGATGCGTGATGCGCACTGCAGAGTCCGTCGTGTTGACGTGCTGGCCGCCCGCACCCGAGGAGCGCATCGTATCGATGCGGATATCCTCTGGCCGTATTTCGATATCGATCTCCTCGGCCTCGGGCAGAACGGCAACGGTCGCTGCCGAGGTATGGATACGCCCGCCCGCTTCCGTTTCCGGCACGCGCTGCACGCGATGTACGCCGGATTCGAATTTCAGCTTGGCGAAGACGCCCTTGCCAGTGATCGTCGCAATGATTTCTTTGTAGCCGCCGGCTTCTCCATCGCTCGCCGAGAGCACTTCGACCTTCCAGCCATGCGCTGCCGCATAACGCTCATACATGCGGAAGAGGTCGCCGGCGAAAAGTGCCGCCTCGTTGCCACCGGTGCCGGCTCGGATTTCCAGGATTGCGCTCTTCTCGTCAGCCGCATCCTTCGGCAGCAGCAAGATCTGGATTTCATTCTCCAGCGCCTCGATCCGCTCCTTCACATCGGGCAGTTCGAGCTCGGCAAGGTCGCGCATTTCTCGGTCGACGGACTTGTCCTCAAGCAGCATCTCCAGATCGGCAAGCTCGCCGACCGCCTTTTCATAGGCGCGGATCATGGTTACCACCGGCTGCAGTTCGGAATATTCGGATGCAAGCTTTACATAGACATCGGCCGACGGGCCGGCCGACATGCGCGCTTCGATCTCGCCGAAGCGGCGCTCAAGCTCACGCATCTTTTCAATGGGAAGCTTCGCCACCCCTTACTCCTATTCTTCTTATATATGTCTAAAGGGGAATATTGTGGCTCTCGGCGAAGCGGGCAAGCACTTCGCGCATCGGCGTCGTCGCGTGGCGGTCGTCCAACGCCTCATTGACCGCCGCCGTCAGCGCCCCCGCATCAAGGCTGAGCAGCATCGCCTTGACCGGTCCGATCGATGCCGGCGACATGGAGATGGAGCGGAAGCCGACACCGAGCAGGGCCATGGCCGAGAGCGGTTTGCCAGCCAGCTCGCCACAGAGCGTCACCGGCGTCTTGTTGCGATCCGCACCGCGCACAATATCGCGCAGGATGCGCAGGAATGGCCGCTCAAGCGGATCGAAGCGATCGGACACCCGCGCATTGCCGCGGTCGACAGCCATGGCGAACTGGAAGAGATCGTTGGATCCGACAGAGACGAAGTCAACCGCATCCATCAGCTCGTCGAGCTGCCAGAGCAGCGCCGGCACTTCCAACATCGCGCCGAACTGCAGCTTGCGCGGCAGGCCGTGGCCGAAGCGCGACAGATGCTGAACTTCTTTCTGCAGGAGCTCGCGCACCTGCCGGAGTTCCGAAACTTCAGTCACCATTGGCACCATCAGCTTCAGCTCAGCACCCGCCGCAGCCTTCAGCATGGCGCGCAACTGCGTGCGCAAGAGACCCGGCCTGTCGAGAGACAGGCGGATCGCCCGCCAGCCGAGTGCCGGGTTCTCTTCCTCGTGACCGCGGAAATACGGCACAACCTTGTCGCCGCCAATATCGAGCGTCCGGAAGGTCACGGTACGGCCACCCGCCTGCTTCAGCACATTGCGGTAGAACATCTCCTGCTCTTCCGCTTTCGGCATGGTMGACGCGATCATGAACTGCAGTTCAGTACGGAAAAGACCAATGCCTTCCGCCCCCGATTCCGCCAGTTGCGGCAGGTCGACCAGCAGGCCCGCATTCATCTGCAGTTGTATGCGCTGCCCGTCCCGGGTGACCGGTTCCACGGAGCGCAAAGCCCGGAACTGCTCCTGCCGCCGCGCGCGGAAGCGCACCTTTTCCTCATAAGAGCGCCGATGATCCGGCATCGGCCGGATATGCACATGCCCTTCGTCGCCATCGATGATGACGGCATCGCCATTTTCGGCAAGCGCTACGACACCCGCCGCCTGGCCGATCACCGGAATGCCCATGGCGCGCGCGACGATCACCACATGGCTCGTTACCGCACCCTCTTCCAGCACCAGGCCGCGCACATTGGCGCGCGGATAATCGAGCAGTTCGGCGGCACCCATGGCACGCGCCAAAATGATCGCATCGGTCGGGAAGCCCTCGGCGGTCGTGCGGCCGGTATAGCCCGTCAACACGCGCAGCAGCCGGTTCGCGAGATCCTCGAAATCATGCATCCGCTCGCGCAGATAAGGGTCCGTCAGGCGCATCATGCGCGCCTTTGTGTCGCTCTGGACCTTCTCGACTGCCGCCTCGGCGGTCAAGCCGTTGCGGATCGCCTCTTCCAGCTTGCGCACCCAACCCTGGTCGTGTGCGAACATGCGATAGGTTTCCAGCACCTCGCGATGCTCGCCTTCCATGGAAACGTCACGGCGCGACAGCATGTCGTCGATGGAGATCCGGAGCGACCCCATGGCTTCCGCCAGCCGCCGGATTTCCTTCTCCGCATCCTCGTTGAGCAGATTGGTGACAACGATACGCGGTTCATGCAGCACGACGTAGCCAAGACCGATGCCGTCATTATACGTATCGCCGTCGACAGTGACTGAACGGGTGAGATCGAGTTCGAGGCCTGGCTTGGTGATTTTCTTGAGCTCGCCGGTCGCGATCATCTCCGCGAGAACCATCGCCGTCGTTTCGAGCGCTTCCAGCTCCTCGTCGCGATAATTGCGGCTTGCCTTGTTCTGCACCACGAGAACGCCGAGCGAACGTCCCGTCCGCAGGATCGGCACGCCGAGGARGGAATGGTAGATCTCCTCGCCCGTTTCCGGCAGGTAGCGGAAGGCCGGATGTGACTGCGCGTCGGACAGATTGAGCGGCTGGGCCGATGCGGCGATCGTGCCGACGAGGCCCTGCCCCATCTTCAGCTGCGAAAGGTGGACGGCTTCCTTATTGAGACCTTCGGTAGCATAGAGCTCAAGAACGCCGTCGGCGCGCAGAACATAGACGGAGCAGACCTCCGCCACCATGTTGCTCGCGATCTGGCGAACAATCCGATCGAGGCGCTCTTGCGGCTCCAGCGGCTCCGCCATCAACTCGCGCAGCCGCTTGAGCAGCACGCGCGGACCGCCGGAAAGGTCTCTCATTGCGTCTCAAGCTCCCCGAAACAAACGCTTGATGCGGCCAGAAGAACCGGCCGCATCTTCAACCTGAAGGGGCATGCCGCCCGCTGGGAATCAATTCTTATCCAGACCGTAGCAGGAATGCAAAGTTCTGACAGCGAGTTCTGCATAGGGACCATCGATCAGGATCGAAATCTTGATTTCCGAGGTCGTGATCGCCTTGATGTTGATGCCCTTTTCGGCGAGCGCCCGGAAGGCGGTCGCTGCAACGCCGGCATGGCTGCGCATGCCGATGCCGATGACGGAAACCTTAACCAGCCCGGATTCGCTCTGCGCGACGTCGTAGCCGATCTTTTCCTTGTTGTCGGAGAGAACCTTGATGGCCTTCTCGACATCGCCCGAGGGGACGGTGAAGGTCATGTCCGTCTTCGAACCGTCTTCGGAAATGTTCTGGACGATCATGTCGACGTTGATGTGGCTTTCGGCAAGCGGCCCGAAGATCGCGGCGGAAACGCCCGGTCGGTCGGCAAGACGGCGAAGCGAGATCTGAGCCTCATCCTTGGCATAGGCGATGCCGGTGACTACTTCCTGTTCCACGATTTCATCCTCGTCACAAATCAGCGTTCCGGGCGGGTTCAAGAGGTCGCCCATGCCCGGAGCATCGGGATCCTCGAAAGACGAACGCACGAAAGTGCGTACCTTGTGCACCATGGCAAGCTCGACCGAGCGCACCTGAAGAACCTTGGCGCCGAGCGACGCCATTTCCAGCATTTCTTCGAAAGCGATCTTCTTCAGGCGGCGTGCCTTGGGCTCGATGCGTGGGTCGGTCGTGTAGACGCCGTCGACATCGGTATAGATGTCGCAGCGATCGGCTTTTACCGCAGCGGCGATCGCCACGGCAGACGTGTCCGATCCACCGCGCCCGAGTGTCGAGATACGGTTATCGGGACCGAGTCCCTGGAAGCCGGCGACGACCGCAACCTGGCCCTCACCCATGCGCTTGATGATATCGGTCCCGTCGATTTCCATGATGCGCGCCGCGCCATGCGCGTTGTCGGTGCGGATCGGGATCTGCCAACCCTGCCAGGAACGGGCATTGATGCCCATGCTCTGTAGCGCAATTGCCAGAAGGCCTGAGGTGACCTGCTCGCCGGAGGCGACAATGGTGTCGTACTCGCGCGCATCGTAGAAGGGCGAGTTGGCGCCGATCACCTTCGGCGTATTCTGAACCCATCCGACCAGCTCGTTGGTCTTGCCGGACATGGCGGAAACGACGACCGCCACCTCATGGCCGGCATCAACTTCGCGTTTCACGTGGCGGGCGACGTTTTTGATACGGTCCAGGTCAGCGACGGACGTCCCGCCGAATTTCATAACGATGCGCGCCATAAGCCTCTACCACGACCCGCGTGCGATTGCCGGAAACGGGATTTGCTTCCCCGGCACGCTACGCGCCATTCACAAACCACCGGGAGGTCTATATCAACCCTCCCAGACATCAGAAAATTCTGGCTGTCGATCGACCGAAGAGCCCGGAAATACTGGTTTCTGGAACACTTCCAACGCCCGCCAACCAAGGACGAAAGTTGGCGCGTCTCTTAGCGAGTTTGATGGGGGGTGGCAAGGGCGGGAAGAAAGCGAAGTGGAAGGGTATTTCATCCTGACCAGCGGCCGTGGATAATCGCCCTTCTGAATCTCAGAGCAAGGACGATCAGATGGCAGCTTCAGCCCAATAGCAGTCCTCGCGAAAATCTGAAACGTGGATCCTCGCAACCACCATGAAACTTAGTTGCGCCAAATGCGTTTAAATCACAGATAAACGTCTCAGAAGGCTGGTGATGAAAATGAGAAGATTAGCGATTTTTGCCCTGTCGATAGCAACCGCATTCTCCGGAATACCAGCCTGGGCAGGGCCGGCCTATGTGGAAAATCCGGTTCAATCCGCACCGCAATCCCTGGGCGGCGAAGCTGAGCTTCTGAAGGTAGGCTGCAATAATTTCACCAAGTGCCCGCGCTTCGACTACGGCTCGCGTGGCGGCCGCGATTATCGCTACAGTGATCGTTATCGTGATGATCGTCGATGGAACGGGGACCGCCGCTACTACGGCAACCGCTATGACGGTAACCGCTACTACCGCGACCGCTATTACCGCCGCGATAACACGGGCGCCATCATCGGCGGACTCGCAGCTGGCGCGATTATCGGCGGTATCATTGCTTCGCAGCCACGCGTGAGCGCCGGTAGTTCGCATGCCGATTATTGCTATAGCCGTTATCGCTCCTACCGTGCATCCGACAATACGTACCAGCCCACGTACGGTCCGCGCCGTCAATGCCGCTAGGCAATATCCGAACAAGCGCAAGAACCCCGCAGCAATGCGGGGTTTTTTATTGGCTGAAAGCGTCCGCAATTTTTGCAGTCTCCTGGCGACTCCCGTCAAGCAATGCGGCAGCCGCCAGCCCTTGACTTATTGCTCCGATCGTCCGACTTCACTGGCAGGACAAAGGAGCGGGCAAGATGACCGAAGCGGCGAAGACCACCGTTGACCAAAGCGAAGTCGATCGCTTTTCCGCCATGGCGGCCGAATGGTGGAGCCCAACCGGCAAGTTCAGGCCGCTGCACAAGTTCAATCCCGTTCGCCTTGCTTATATCCGCGATAAGGCGGCAGAGAATTTTTCGCGCAATCCGAGGAGTGCCAGGCCGCTTGAAGGCCTGCGTGTGCTCGATATCGGTTGCGGCGGCGGTCTGCTGTCGGAGCCGGTTGCCCGCATGGGCGCCGAGGTCGTCGGTGCAGACCCTTCGGAGAAGAACATCGGCATCGCCTCTACCCACGCCAAGGCATCGGGTGTTGTGGTCGACTATCGCGCCGTCACCGCAGAGCAGCTCGCCGAAGCCGGCGAAACCTTCGATATCGTGCTCAACATGGAAGTGGTGGAGCATGTGGCCGATGTCGAACTTTTCATGAATACCTGCGCCAGCATGGTCCGGCCGGGCGGGCTGATGTTCGTTGCCACCATCAACCGCACGATGAAGGCGGCTGCACTTGCGATCTTCGCCGCAGAAAACGTCCTGCGCTGGCTGCCGCGCGGCACGCATCAATATGAAAAGCTGGTTCGTCCTGAAGAGCTGGAAAAGCCGCTTGCGGCGAATGGCCTCGACATCATCGACCGTACAGGCGTCTTCTTCAATCCGCTGGCAAACCAGTGGAACCTGTCGAAGGACATGGATGTGAACTACATGCTGCTGGCAAAACGGCCGGTCTGATCCGGCCGGTCTACAGTTTCAAGGCCGGCCGCAGGCTCCATATCAGTTCACGTCTTCGGGGRGGACCGGCAGAGCGGCGATTTCTATGCCCTCTTCCACTAGCGCCTGGGCTTCGTCGGGCGTCGCCTGGCCGATGATGCCGCGGGCATCCGCCTCACCGTAATGGATCTTGCGAGCTTCCTCTGGAAAGCGGGTTCCGACATCCTCGGATTTCGCCTTGATCTCTGCTACGGCTTCCTTGAGCTTGAGGAAGGCTTCGCGACGAGCTGCATCCATGGCAACCGTCTGCATCTCTTCCTTCTTGCGTGCGGTCGAAACGGATGGCGCCATCAGCGATTTGGAGATGGAAGCGGAATTGCACACAGGGCAAGTCAGAAAGCCATTTGCAACCTGCCGATCGAAATCGGCGCTTTCGGAAAACCAGCCTTCGAACTCGTGGGCATTTTCACAAATAAGGGAATAGCGGATCAAGCTGCTGTGCCTCCTGAAATTCCCCCCGCAATTCGCTCGATGGAAAATTCCCGGCCGTTCTTAAGGTTCGGAATCTTGTCATGCGCCACCTTTACGGCCGCCGGGTCGATCTCCGCGAGAATGACCGCCTCGCCAGACGGGCCGGCCGAAGCCAGCACCTTGCCCCAGGGATCGATGATCATCGAATGGCCGAATGTCTCGCGCCCATCCTCATGCAGGCCGGCTTGCGCGGCGGCGATGACGAAGACGCCATTCTCGATGGCGCGGGCTCGCAGCAGGATTTCCCAATGCGCCTCACCGGTTTGCTTCGTGAAAGCGGCCGGAACAGTAATCACTTCGGCGCCGGCAACCGCCTGCGCACGGAAAAGCTGCGGGAAACGCACGTCGTAGCAAATGGTGAAACCCATCTCCGCGAAAGGCAGCGACAGCACGCGCACCTCCGATCCCGGTCGATAGGCTGCGCTTTCGCGCCAGCTCTCGCCATTATCGAGATCGACGTCGAACATGTGGATCTTGTCGTAGCGGTTCAGGATATTGCCGTCAGGTCCGAAGAGAAACCCGCGATTGGCCATCTTGCCGTCATCGAGCGCAATCGCCGTCGAGCCGACATGCATGTAAAGGCCGAGCTCGGCGGCAAGCGTCGAACCGGTCTTGACGATGATGTCATTGCTCTCGTCGCGCAGCACTTCCTTTGCCGCCGCGCGGTTACGCTGCAGCATGCCGGTCATTTCGGGCGTCTGCACGTAAGTCGCGCCCTTTGCTGCGGCTTCCCGGACAAGTCGCGCCATCGAAGCGGCATTCCGCTCCGGATCGACACCGGAGCACATCTGGATGGCAGCGGCCGTGAAACTCATCGCTCTTCCTCAGGCTGCCAGCAGTGGATCGAGCTTGCCTGCCCGATCGAGCGCGTAAAGATCATCGCAACCGCCGACATGCGTGCTGCCGACGAAAATCTGCGGAAAGGTGCTGCGGCCGTTCGACTTGCCGAGCATTTCCTGGCGAAGTTCAGGCGAGAAGGTCGCGTCATGCTCGACATAGTCCACGCCCTTCTCTTCAAGCAGAGATTTGGCGCGTGTACAAAAGCCGCAGAACTGCCGTGTATAGATGGTAACGGGTACCATGAATGATCTCCAGACGGTGCTGTTTTCTTAACGTCATATAGTTTCCRCAAAGGCCCTTGCAAAGGTCAAAACCGTTATATCGGCAGCACCTGCCTTGCGCAGCGCGCGCGTTGCCGCAGCGACCGTCGCACCCGTCGTATAGACATCGTCAACGAGCACGATGCGCTTGCCGAAGACATCGTCTTCTTTATTGGCGGCGACGGCAAAAGCGCCACGGACATTTTCCTCTCGCGCCCGAACGCCGAGGCCGACCTGCTGGCTGGTGCGCTTCACGCGCAGAAGGGTTGCGGGCAGAAGGGGCTTTTCGGCAAGTCGCGCCAGATGCCGGGCAAGTTCCGCTGCCTGGTTGAACTTGCGTGAAACCATGCGGGCGCGATGAAGCGGTACTGGAATGATGGCGTCGCAGCGCTCGACCGTGCCGTCCGAGGCACGCAGCATCCAGCCGGCCATCATCGGCGTAAGATCGGTGCGATCCCGATATTTGAGACCATGCACGAGGGCGCGAATGGCATTGTCATGCGCGGCTGCCGAACGCACCCGGTCGAAGGGCGGCGGATTGGCGATCGCCTCGGCGCTCAGGATGCCGGTGCCGAGATCATGGGAAAAGGGAATGCCGAGCACCTCGCAATAAGGCCGCTCGATGAACCGGACGGCGGCCCAGCATTTCGGACAGAGCCCACGATGGCCACCCGTCGAAACGCCACAGGCAGCACAAGCCGGCGGATAGACAAGATCGGCAATCAGCGACAGCGGCCGCAGCAGCTGCGCCCACACGTGTCCCTTCTCTCTTTTCGTCTCGATCATCCCCATATGAGGCAGACTAGCGTGTCGCGAGCCAAAGGAAAATCGCCTTGCCGCCCGCCGGACAGGGGAATATGGACATCGCCCATGGATATCATCTTCGACAAGCCACAGATCGCCGCAAACCGCCGCCGCGCGCTCGCAAACCATGATCCGAAGGCAGGCTTCCTGCTCGACATCGCCGCCGAGGAACTGGCAGAACGTCTGGCCGTCGTGGAGCGCACCTTCGAACACGCCGTGGAACTGCATGGCACCACGGGCGCAGCCGCCCGCGCGGCGATGGCCACCGGCAAGGTCGACAGCCTCACCCGCGTGGAAAGCGACATCGACTACGTCGCGCCGGGGGAATCATTTCTCGAAGCACCGCTTGAAGACGTGCCACTGGCGCCGCAATCGGCCAATCTGGTGATCGCGCCGCTCAACCTGCACCTGACCAACGACACACCCGGCGTCTTCATCCAGATCCGCCGCGCGTTAAAGCCAGACGGGCTTTTCCTGGCCGCCATTCCGGGCGCCGGTACGCTGCAGGAACTGCGCGAAGTGCTACTTGCGACCGAAATTGAAATGACCGGCGGCGCAAGCCCGCGCGTCATCCCCTTCGCCGATGTGCGCGATGTCGGTGGCCTGCTGCAACGTGGAGGCTTTGCCCTGCCCGTCATCGACGCGGAGAATTATACCGTACGCTATGATTCAATTTTTCCGCTGATGCGCGACCTGAGAGCGATGGGCATGGCCAATCCGCTGGCAGCCCGCAGCCGCAAGCCGCTGACGCGCGCCTTCTTCCTGCGCGCCGCTGAAATCTATGCCGAGCGCTATTCGGACCCCGACGGCCGTATCCGCGCAACATTTTCAATAATCTACGTGTCGGGATGGGCACCGCATGAAAGCCAGCAACAGCCGCTGAAGCCAGGAACGGCCAAGGCGCGGCTTGCTGACGCCCTGAAGGTGGAAGAGCAGAAGCTCAGGCAGTGAGCTAACGGATAGCTCAATTGATCGTCAGGTTATTCTCGACAGTGTTGAACACGCCACGCAGGCCATTGGTGAACACGCCCAGGCCTCCAATGAGGGCAGCCGCCATCAGCGCTGCGATCAGTCCATATTCTATCGCGGTCGCACCGCTTCTGTCCGCCAGAAATTTCTTCAGCAAATTCATCAACCCAACCCTTTTGTGCGCAAGACAGCAATGAAATTCACGGCCTCCGGCGACGGAAGCTTCATTTCCTCAGCAGCCGGCGCCGACGCCGTAGCCCTGGACGACACAGACAGAGCCAGGCGTATCCTGGAGCACGCTGCGACGAATCGTATAACGCTTGCCGTTTTCGGTCTTCGGGCCATTCTCGGTCTTCGGGATGGAGCCGGTGGTGATCGTGTCGAAATCCGCCGGTGCGCTGGCGAGCACGCTCTTCTTGGAGGAATCCGCCAGCATTGGCGTCAGGATGAGGGTCAGCGCCACTACGGCCGTGCCGAACAGAAGGGCGATATTGAGCGCCCCCGTCCTGCGCGAAGCAGACGAAGAAGCCCGTTCCTTCTCGCGAACAGCTTTCCAGAAATCGTCGTCCATGACGTCAAGCCCTTAAATACACGCACGCCAGTTGCTTGAGTGAGGCCGATCATTGCCAGAAGGTGCTAAATGATCGATTAATATCCACAGGTGAAATCGACGTTTCACACCAATAATCAGTAAAGGCTAAAGTAAATCCTGCAGCACCGGGATGAGCGGCTCATCGGCCGGTGGCATCGGGTAATCGCGCAGCGCCTGCGGGCGCACCCATTTGATCGCCTGTCCCTCACGACCGTGTGGAATGCCTTCATAACGGCGACAGACGTAAAGCGGCATCAGCAGATGGAATGTCTCATAGGTGTGGCTGGCAAAGGTCAGCGGCGCAAGGCACGGCACCTTGGTCGTAATGCCGAGTTCTTCGTTCAACTCGCGTACCAGCGTCTCCTCCGGTGTCTCACCAGGCTCGACCTTACCGCCGGGGAATTCCCATAGGCCGGCAAGCGACTTGCCTTCCGGCCGCTGTGCCAAAAGGATACGCCCATCGGTATCGATCAGCGCGCAGGCAGCGACGAGCAGCAGTTTCCTTCCGGCGTCGCTCATTCGCATCTCTCCTGCCAGTAGCAGTAGTGATAGGCATCGCGAAAACCGAGACGCTCATAAAGCGCAATCGCCGGCGCGTTGGAAAGCTTCACCTGCAGCCACGCGGTGCGGGCGCTGCGCATCCGCGCCCAGCGCAAGGCCGAGGTCAGGATTTCGACGCCGAGACCCTTGCGGCGATGCCCATCGGCAACCGAAAGCGACATGATGCCGGCAAGGTCGTTGTCCTGTACGCAGAGGACAGTCGCCAGCGAGCCATGGGTGGCATCCTCGATCATGAAAAGGCCCGATGGCGGCTTGATCGCAGAAATGATCTCGGCAAGCGACGGCTTCAGCGACAGCGGCGCCTGATCGACGACAAGATTGGCATCGACGAACCGACCGATGTCATGGGTCGGAAGATGATCGAGCGTATCGGGCAGATCGGCCTGCGAGAGATCGCAGACCATCACAGCCGTCTCATCGAAACGCTTCCATCCTTGTTCTCTAATCAGGTCGATCAGAACAGGCGAGGCAAGCGGCGTCTCGCGCACGATGGCAGGACGGCCATAGGCCTCGAACTTGCGGCTTGCCTTCTCCAGCCGGATCTCGACATCACGATGATCGGAAGGATCGAGCGGCACGATGGAGTTCAGGCGGTTGGAGGGATGGCCCGCAGTCAGACGGACCTGCCAGCTTCCGTCATATTGCACGGAAGCGGCCGGCCAGGCGCGAAAACCCACGGCTTCCAGCCGCCGGACCAGCGGCAGGTTCTGCTTCGGAAGGGATGCTTGCATCAACGAACGATCAGCTCCGGTAGTCGCCATTGATCGCAACATATTCCTTGGTGAGGTCGCAGGTCCAGACCGTAGCCTTGCCGGAGCCGAGGCCGATATCGACTTTGACAGGAATATCCTGCTTCTTCATCACGGCAGAGGCCGCATCCTCGGAATAGCTGGGGTCGCGCTCGCCGTTGACGGCGACGCGCACATCGCCGAACCAGATGGCGAGCCGGTCGCGGTCGGCCATTTCACCGGCCTTGCCGACGGCCATGACGATACGGCCCCAATTGGCATCCTCACCGGCAGCCGCAGTCTTGACCAGCGGCGAATTGGCAATGGAAAGGGCGATCGTCTTGGCAGCGGCATCGCTCTCCGCACCGGTCACGGTGATTTCGAGCATCTTGGTCGCGCCCTCACCGTCGCGGGCGACCTGAATCGCCAGATCCTTGAGGAGTTCGTTGAGGGCTGCGCGGAACGCGCCGAGCTGCGGATCGTCCGCGCTCGTGATGCTCGCTTGTCCGTCGGCTGCAACTGCACCCGTCGCAAAGAGCATCAGCGTATCCGATGTCGAGGTGTCGCTGTCGACGGTCATGGAGTTGAAGCTCGGCTCGACGCCGGCAGACAGCAGCGACTGCAAGGCGGAGGAAGCAATATCGGCATCCGTGACGACGAAGGAAAGCATGGTTGCCATGTCGGGCGCGATCATGCCGGCGCCTTTGGCGATGCCGTTGATCGTCACCTTGACGCCGCCGATCTCGGCAGTGCGGGTCGCGACTTTCGGATAGGTGTCGGTGGTCATGATGGCCTTGGCGGCCTCGAACCAGAAATCGCCTGTGGCATCGGCATGCATCTTGTCGAGTACACCGGAGAATTTGGTGGCGTCCAGAGGTTCGCCGATGACGCCGGTCGACGCGAGGAAGATTTCATTTTCACCGCAGCCGACGGCAGCAGCGGCAGACTTTGCAGTGAGTTCAGTCGCAGCGCGGCCCTTCAAACCGGTGAAGGCATTGGCATTGCCGGAATTGACGACGACGGCGCGTGCCACGCCATGCGGCAGGTTGGTCCGGCAGAAATCGACTGGAGCGGAGGGGCATTTCGACTTGGTGAAGACGCCGGCAACGGCAGCCGGAGCGTCGAACACCATCATCAGCACGTCCGTCCGGTTCTTGTACTTGATGCCTGCGGAAGCAGTCGCCATGCGTACTCCGCGTAGCGGGGGCAGCGAAGCGAAGGATTTCGGGGCAAGCGGAGAAACGATAGCGGACATGGGATGCGACCTGCCAATGAGCATTTCCAGGCGAAGTGGAAGCCGGTTCACCGTCCGGAAATGCGACAACAATCAATGATAGTGAAGGGCCCGGAAGAACCGGGCCCAAATGCTGATTACTGCTGCGGCGCCGGTGCCGGCGCGGCACCCGGCTCAGGCTGCTTGTTCGCGTCTTCGTAACCCTTGCGGAGCGCTTCGTCCGTGATTTCAACCTTCGCCGAAGCCTTCGCCTGGTTCAGAAGAGCAAGATACTTGTCGCGCATGACGAGCTGACGAACCTGGTCCTGTACCTGTTCGAATGCCGGCGGCGGAGCGTCGCGCTTATCCTCCACCTTGATGACGTGATAGCCGAAATCGGTCTTCACAGGGGTCTTGGAATAGGTGCCCTTGTCGAGTGCGAAGGCTGCATCCTCGAATTCCTTGACCATGCGGCCGCGGCTGAAATAGCCGAGGTCGCCGCCATCATCCTTGTTCGGATCGGTGGACTTTTCCTTGGCGAGCTCGGCAAAATCCTTGCCCGCTTCGAGCTGCTTGATCACGTCCTTGGCCTCGTCCTCGGTCTTGACGAGGATGTGGCGGGCATGAACCTCTTCCTGCTTCGGCAGGCCGGCGACTTCCTTGTCATAGCGTGCCTTCACGTCGGCATCGGTCACGGTGTCGACGACATGCTTCTTGAAGTAGGCATTGTGAAGTTCGCGGTCCGTCAGGTACTGCATGCGCTTCTTGAAGTCATCCGTCTGGTCGAGCTTCTCGGCGGTGGCATCGGCAGCGAGCAGCTTTACGTCGATCGCGGCGGAGAGCGCTGCGACCTTCTTCTGGTCGTCAGGAAGCTGCGCGAGCTGCGGGTCGAGATTGGCTACTGCCAGATCGAGTTCCGACTGGTGGATCTCAAGATTGCCGACCTTGGCGACGACGGCGTCATCGGCATAGGCCGGAGCCTGGAAGGCGACGAAGGCCGTAAACGCCAGCGCAGCAAGTTTGTTGGTGCTCAACATCAAATAACCCTTCACAATTATACCCGCCGGCTTCAGCTTGTGTGAATCCAGCCCGAAAACAGCCTTCAACACCGGAATGTGGCCTTTCTATATCAGCCAAATCCGTTGACATCATTTGCCCCCCCTCTTATCTGTCACGCAACCTCGCGTCCAGAACAGTTTCCGGGCGTTTTCAAGCGCGCGCCTGTTTTTCGGCTGGGCCGCGAATAAGAAACGTCGGGGAAGAATATTCAGAAAGGGCCAGTCATATGGTCAGCTTTGGCGGTATTGCCCGCAAGTTATTTGGCTCAGCCAACGACCGCCGCGTGCGGTCCTTCCAGCCGAACGTCGCCGCAATCAACTCTATCGAAGAGAAGACCAAGGCGCTGACGGACGAGCAGCTTACCGCAAAGACGGTGGAGTTCCGTGCTCTTCTGGCGGAAGGCAAAACGCTGGACGATATCCTCATCCCGGCCTTCGCGGTCGTTCGGGAGGCCTCTCGCCGCGTCCTCAGCATGCGACCTTTTGACGTACAGCTTGTTGGCGGCATGATCCTCCATTCCAATGCCATCGCCGAAATGAAAACCGGTGAAGGCAAAACGCTGGTCGCCACCCTGCCGGTCTATCTGAACGCGCTTGCTGGCAAGGGCGTTCATGTCGTCACCGTCAACGACTACCTTGCACAGCGCGACGCAGCGACCATGGGCCGCCTCTACAGCTTCCTCGGCCTGACCACCGGCGTCATCGTCCACGGCCTTTCCGACGACGAACGCCGCGACGCCTATGCGTGTGACATCACTTACGCGACCAACAACGAACTCGGCTTCGATTATCTGCGCGATAACATGAAGTACGAGACGAACCAGATGGTCCAGCGCGGCCACAACTTCGCGATCGTCGACGAAGTGGACTCGATCCTCGTCGACGAAGCCCGCACGCCGCTCATCATCTCCGGCCCGCTCGACGACCGCTCCGACCTTTACAACACCATCGATACCTACATTCCGCTGCTGACGCCTGATGATTACGAGATCGATGAAAAGCAGCGTTCGGCAAATTTCTCCGAAGTCGGCACTGAGAAACTGGAAAACCTGCTGAAGCAGGCTGGCCTCCTGAAGGGCGCATCGCTCTACGACATCGAAAACGTTGCGATCGTCCACCACATCAACAATGCGCTGAAGGCCCACAAGCTTTTCCAGCGCGACAAGGACTATATCGTCCGCAACGACGAGATCGTCATCATCGATGAATTCACCGGCCGCATGATGCCGGGCCGCCGTTACTCGGAAGGCCAGCATCAGGCGCTGGAAGCCAAGGAAAAGGTACAGATCCAGCCGGAAAACCAGACTCTGGCCTCGATCACGTTCCAGAACTACTTCCGCATGTACAACAAGCTTGCCGGCATGACCGGTACAGCTCAGACGGAAGCGGAAGAATTCGGCAACATCTACAATCTCGACGTTCTCGAGGTGCCGACCAACCTGCCGATCATGCGTATCGATGAAGACGACGAGGTCTACCGGACCGTCGAGGAGAAGTACAAGGCGATCATCACCGAGATCCTTGACGCTCACAAGCGCGGCCAGCCGGTACTCGTCGGCACCACCTCGATCGAGAAGTCGGAATCTCTGGCCGAGCTTATGCGCAAGCAGGGCTTCTCGAAATTCCAGGTTCTCAATGCCCGTTATCACGAGCAGGAAGCCTATATCGTCTCTCAAGCCGGTGTTCCGGGTGCAGTGACGATCGCTACCAACATGGCCGGTCGCGGTACGGACATCCAGCTCGGCGGCAACCTCGACATGCGCATCGAGCATGAGCTTGCCGAAATCGAGCCGGGCCCAGAGTATGACGCCAAAGTCGCGGCAATTCGCGAAGAAATCAAAACCCTCAAGGAACAGGCGCTTGCCGCCGGCGGACTTTACGTCATCGCCACCGAGCGCCATGAAAGCCGCCGCATCGATAACCAGCTGCGCGGCCGTTCCGGCCGTCAGGGCGACCCCGGCCGTTCCAAGTTCTACCTGTCGCTTCAGGACGACTTGATGCGCATCTTCGGCTCCGACCGCATGGACAGCATGTTGCAGAAGCTGGGCCTCAAGGATGGCGAGGCAATCGTCCATCCCTGGATCAACAAGGCCTTGGAGCGCGCGCAGAAGAAGGTTGAAGCCCGCAACTTCGACATCCGCAAGAACCTTCTGAAGTACGACGACGTTCTGAACGACCAGCGCAAGGTCATCTTCGAGCAGCGCGTAGAGATGATGGAAGCGCCGAACATTTCCGAGACCGTATCGGACATGCGTCGCGAAGCCGTCGACGATCTCGTTACGACCCATATTCCCGAACGGGCCTATGCCGAACAGTGGGATGCCGCCGGCCTGAAGACACAGGTCGCCAACATCCTCAACCTCGATCTGCCGATCGAGGACTGGGTGAAGGAAGAAGGCATTGGCGAGGACGATATCCGCGAGCGCCTGATGGAAGCCACCAACGCCGCCTTCAACGACAAGGTGGAGCGTTTCGGCCCTGATATCATGCACTATGTCGAGCGCCAGATCGTCATGCAGACGCTCGACCATCTGTGGCGTGAGCACATCGTCAACCTCGACCACCTGCGCTCCGTCATCGGTTTCCGCGGCTATGCCCAGCGCGATCCTCTGCAGGAATACAAGTCGGAAGCCTTCGAACTCTTCCAAGCGCTGCTCAACAATCTGCGCCAGGCCGTCACCGCACAGCTGATGCGTGTCGAGCTGGTGCAGCAGGCTCCGCCGCAGCCGGAACCGCCGATCATGCAGGCGCATCACCTCGACCCGACGACCGGCGAGGATGAATTTACGAACACGACCTATCAGGCGCTTGAGATCACCGTCCCGCCGGAAAACCGCAACCCCGACGATCCCGCAACCTGGGGCAAGGTCGGCCGTAACGAGGCCTGCCCCTGTGGCTCGGGCAAGAAATACAAGCACTGCCACGGTGCTTTCGAACAGGTCTGAGAATGGCGCCTCCGGGCGCCATTTTCTTTTGCCTTCCTCCCATTTTTGGTCATGAGCCGCAGGTACTTCGGCAACCACGGCAATACCGTTTCTTAACCCTGGTCTGGCAAGACTTGCCGGTGCGAATGCCCTGCCCTTAGAGTTTTGCGTGTTAAAATGGCGGTCATAGAAACAGCGGAAAAAATGCTGCCGGCGGGGCTGCGGCCGATGGCCGGCCCCGTGCTGCGCATGCTCGCCACCGTGCTGACCGATCGGGGCGACAAGGCAGCCGCGCAACGCATGGCGCTGATCGCCTTTTCGATCCGCATTCTGAGCGCCGCACTCGCCTTCCTGTCGCAGATCGTGCTCGCCAGGCTGATGGGTGAATATGAATACGGCATYTTCGTTTTCGTCTGGGTGCTGGTCGTCCTCTGCGGCGATCTTTCATGCCTCGGCTTCCACACAGCGATCGTCCGCTTCCTGCCGCAATATCGCGCTGCCGGCGCCTTTGCCGAGATCCGCGGCTTGACCGGCACGGCGCGTGTTTTCGCGCTGCTCTCAGGTACGACCGTTCTCATCGCCGGCATGCTCGGCCTGCATTTCTTCGGCGACAGGATCGAAAGCTATTACCTGGTGCCGATCTTCCTCGGCCTCATGGCCATGCCGATGATCGCGCTCGGCGACATCCTCGAGGGCACGTCACGGGCCAATCATTGGCCCGTCATGGCGCTCAGCCCTGTCTATATTGTCAGGCCGATCCTCATCATCCTTTTCATGCTGGCTGCGATCTTCTCCGGCGTACCGCACACGGCGGTTACCGCCATGCAGGCAGCACTTGCGGCAACCTTCGTCACCGCGCTCGGCCAATATGCCGCTACGCTCTATCGGATGCGCAAGCATTACGATGCCGCCCCCCGCAAGGTGGATTTCGTGGAATGGCTGGGTGTCGCCTTCCCGATCTTCCTGATCGAAGGTATGAGCTTCCTGCTCACCAATTCCGACGTCGTCGTCGTCGGCATCTTCCTGGAGCCGCATGACGTCGCGATCTACTTTGCGGCGGCCAAAACCATGGCGCTGGTGCATTTCATCAATTTCTCGGTGAAGGCCGCCTCCGGCCCGCGCTTCTCCTCCCTCATTGCCGAAGGCAACCAGGCAAATCTCGCGGCTGCGGCCATCGATGCCGCTCGCTGGACCTTCTGGCCGGCCCTTGGCGTCGGTCTCGTGGTCCTGGCGGCCGGGCATCTTCTGCTGTCGCTTTTCGGCGGTGCCTTTACGGCCGGTTATATGCTGATGGCGATCCTGCTCGCCGGCATCCTCGCCAAGGCACTCGTCGGTCCTGCCGAAACGCTTCTGATGATGGCAGGCAAGCAAAACCTCTGCGTCGCCCTTTATGCCGGAGCACTCACCGCCAATGTCGGCCTCAATATTCTGCTGATCCCGCATTACGGCATCGTCGGCACGGCAATCGCTACAGCCTCCGCCATGGCCGTGGAAGCGATCCTGCTGCATGTCTTCGTGCGCCGTGCGCTCGGCTTTGTACTTTTTGCTTTCGCCACCCCTTCCGCCGCAACGCCAGAAATGAGAGCCCGATAGATGGTACGCGTACCACCCATCACCGAGAGTACCGACAGCAACGCGAACCGCATGGTTCACGATCTTGCCGCGCTCAAGTTCGAAGCACCGCAGGCCGAAGGGCGCATCGAAATCGGCCGGCCGGGCCGTGAACTCTGCCTTTACCCCGGCAAGCTCGGTTACGATCTGCAGGAGGAACTGGACTTCCTCTCCAACCGCGCGATGGAGCCGAACGTCTTCTTCAGCGGCCGTTTCCTGGCCCCGGCCATGCCGCGGCTGGAGGATCGGCAGGTCAATTTCGCCATTATCAGAGACCTGAACGAGAAGCGCAGCCGCATGCGCCTGCTCATGCCCTTCTCCGTCGACAAGCCCGGTTTCGCCGTTGGCCCATCGATCATCCGCGGCTGGGCAAACAGCTTCGGCCCGCTCGGCACGCCCTTGGTCGATGCCGAGGACGCGGCCGAGACGCTGGACAATCTCTTCGAGGGCCTGATCACCCCGGATCTCGGCCTGCCGGGCACGCTGGTGCTGCCTGATGTGCGGCTGAACGGCATCTTCGTGCGCATGGCAAAGGCCGTTGCGCTGAGCCGCAACCTGCCGCTGACCATCGCCAATCCCTATGAGCGGCCGATGTTGCAGAGCGATGACGACGCCATTGTCTATCTCGGCCGCACCGTATCCTCTTCCCACCTGCGCGAGATGCGCCGCCAGTGGCGGCTGCTCGAAGAGCTCGGCACGGTCGTCCACACGGTTGCCCGCCAGCCGCGCGAGATTCACATGCGCTTCGAGGAATTCCTGGCGCTGGAGGCCGGCGGCTGGAAGGGCAAGCGCCGCAGCGCGCTGGTGACCGACCGTTATCATACCGCCTTCGCCCGCGAGGCCGTCTCCAACCTGGCGGAGATCGATGCCGTGCGCATCCACACGATCGACCTCAAAGGCAAGGCGATTGCCTCCGTGGTCGTGCTGATGATGGGCGGCGAGGCCTACACCTGGAAGACCGCCTATGACGAAAGCTATTCTCGCTATTCGCCGGGCAAGCTGTTGATGAGCGAACTGACCGAATGGCATCTCGACGACGCCAATGTCGTGCGCTCGGATTCATGCGCCGTCTCCGACCATCCGATCATGAGCCGCTTCTGGCGGGAACGCGAGGAGATGGGCACGCTGGTGATCGGCCTCACCCAGAACGGCGACCGCGACATGCGCCAGGTTGCCGCCCAGCTTCACATGTACCGCAGCACCCGCAACATGGCGAAGATGCTGCGCGAGAAGATCATGTCGCTTGCCGGCCGCGGCTAGGTTGCAGATTCCTTTGCAGCCTTTTCCCGCAACAGCCGGCGGATGACCTTGCCAGTGGTCGTCAGCGGCAGGGCATCGACGAATTCAACCTCGCGCGGATATTCGTGCATCGAAAGCCGCGTCTTCACCCAGTCCCGGATTTCCGCTGCCAGTTCCGCACTCGGGCTGTAACCCGGCGAAAGCACGATATAAGCCTTGACGATCTCCGTACGCAGCGGATCGGGCTTGCCGACGGCCGCCGCAAGCTGCACGGCCGGGTGGCCGATGAGACAGTCCTCGATCTCCGCCGGGCCGATGCGGTATCCCGACGACGTGATGACATCGTCGTCACGGCCGGCAAAAGTGATGTAGCCCTCCGCATCCTGCCGGCCGATATCGCCGGTCAGCAGCCAGTCCTTGGCATACTTCCTCTCGGTCGCGCCAGGATCGTTCCAGTAGCCGAGAAACATCACCGGATCTGGGCTGGCAATGCCGATCTGCCCCTGCTCGCCGACCGGCAGTTCGTCGCCTTCATCGCTGACGATAGCCACCCTGTGGCCCGGCGAGGCACGCCCGATCGCGCCGGCCTTCGATACGCCGAAGGCTGCACTCGAGGCCAGCACGAAATTGCATTCGGTCTGCCCGTAGAATTCATTGACGGTGACGCCGAGCGTGCGGCGCACCCATTCGTAGGTCTCGCGCCCCAGGGATTCACCTGCCGAGCCAATGGTGCGCAGCACGAGATCATATTTCGAGCGTGGATCCTCGACGGATTTCAGGAGCCGCAGCGCCGTCGGTGGAATGAAGGCGTTGCGCACCTTCATCTCGGCCATGATGCGATAGGCCATGTCGGCATCGAATTTCTGTGCCGGCGAGGAGACGACAGGCGCGCCGAGCAGCAGGCTTGGCAACAACGCATTGAGCAACCCGCCAGCCCAGGCCCAGTCGGACGGAGTCCAGACCTTGTCTCCGGACTGCGGAAAGCCCTCGTGGGCAAACTGCATGCCGGGAATATGGCCAGCCAAAACTCGATGACCATGCAGCGCGCCCTTCGGCGGCCCCGTCGTGCCGGACGTAAAGATCATCAGCGCCGGCTCGTCCGGTCCCGATCGCGCAATTTCGAAAGTGGAGGAATAGGCAGAGACCAGATCGGCAAAGCCGAGCGTGCTTGCGGAGGCTCCCTCTACGCTGATGATATGTTTGACGTCAGGCAGCCGTTCGCGGATCTGGTTGACGCGCGCAAGCCCGAAACCATTGGTGACGATAGCTGTCGCACCCGCAGCCTTCAGCCGGTACTCCAGCGCCTCGACACCGAAAAGCAGCGCAAGCGGCAGGGCGATCGCGCCCATCTTGTAGATCGCCACATGCGAAATGACTGTCTCGAAGGATTGCGGCAGGAGCAGCGCCACACGGTCTCCCCTCCCGATGCCAAGTGCCGCAAGCGCGTTGGCGAGGGACGAGGAGCGAGCGGCAAGTTCGCCGTAGGTCAGCGACAGGTGATGGCCGTCGGGGCTGAAATGTTCGAGGCAGACGCGGTCGGGATCACGCGCGGCCCAGTCGTCGCTGACGACGCGGCCGATATTAAAATCCTCTGATATCTGCCAGGAGAAATCGCGGTAGAGCGTGTCGTATCGATCGCCGGGCGGCAGTTTCATAAGCATGATCTCGTAAAATGCTGCACCAGCTAACACCTCACCGTGCGGATGTGCAAGCGATGTAATCCGCAAGGATGAGACGACGTTCCGCATGCTCATCATGTATTATTGCGCTAACGGCAGAACACATTCTCCGCTAGCTCGCTGAGACTATGACGATTTCTGCGCTACATCATGCGCATGCGCCTCGGGAGTCGCTGAAATTCATCACGGAGCACTTTCATGGAATATGTAAAACTCGGGAAAACCGGTCTCGAAGTCTCGAAGATCTGCCTTGGCTGCATGACCTATGGCGACCCGGACCGCGGAAACCACGCCTGGAGCCTGTCGGAAGAAGAAAGCCGAAAATTGCTCAAGCAGGCGATCGATCTCGGCATCAATTTCCTCGACACGGCCAACACCTATTCCAATGGCTCCTCCGAAGAGATTGTCGGCCGCGCCATCAAGGATTTCGCCAAGCGCGAGGATATCGTGCTTGCGACCAAGGTGTTCAACCGCATGCGCCCCGGCCCGAATGGCGCCGGCCTGTCGCGCAAGGCGATTTTCGACGAGATCGACAACAGCCTGCGCCGCCTTGGCACAGACTATGTCGATCTCTACCAGATCCATCGCTGGGACTATACGACGCCGATCGAGGAAACGCTGGAAGCTCTCCATGATGTCGTCAAAGCCGGCAAGGCGCGTTATATCGGCGCTTCCTCCATGTATTCCTGGCAATTTGCCAAGGCGCTCTACACCTCCCGCCTCAACGGCTGGACGGAATTCGTCAGCATGCAGGACCACGTGAACCTGCTCTACCGCGAAGAAGAACGGGAAATGCTGCCTTTCTGTGAGGATCAGAAAATCGCCGTCATTCCCTGGAGCCCGCTCGCCCGTGGCCGCCTGACCCGCGATTGGGACGAAAAGACCAACCGCAGCGAGACTGATGAATTCGGCAAGACGCTCTACAAGCAGGCCGAGGATGCCGACCGGAAGATCGTCGAGAAGGTCGCCGAAATCGCCAAGGCCCATGGCGTTTCCCGCGCGCAGGTCGCCACCGCCTGGATCCTCCAGAAAAGCGCCGTCACCGCTCCGATCATCGGCGCCTCCAAGCCACAGCACCTGATCGACGCCGTCGGCGCGCTGTCGGTGAAGCTTGGTGCCGAGGATATTGCGGCACTCGAAACACCCTACATTCCGCACAATGTCGCCGGCTTCAAATAAGTCGCCGGATTGCGACCTCCCTCGGCATTGGCGGGGGAGGCTCTTTACACTTCCTGAAGTCAGGACTTCCAGGCAAGCGACCTCTTTGTCGCCTCTTCATCGAAACCGGCCGCCACGGAATATGAGCTCACTCCGCTCGGGCGCGACCTATGGAAGCAGATCATGCCGATGTGGCGCTGGGCCGCCGAAAACGTCGCCTCTTTCGAGGCTGCGCGTGCCCGCAGCAAGAGACCATCACGAGCCGGTCACAGTTAGGTCTTAGCGGTTTGCGGTAAACAGAGGACCGTCCGCATGACCATCGTTCCTTTCGACGCTCACCGCTTTCGCAGCACCGCTGTCTATTACAGCCGTTTCCGCGTTCCCTATCCTGACAGGCTGATTGAACGCGTTACCGAAAGAACCGGCCTGAACCCCGGCGAGCATATACTCGACCTTGGCTGCGGGCCGGGACCGCTCGGCGTCGCCTTCGCGCGCCTTGCCGGCGGCGATGTGACCGGGCTCGATCCCGAGCCGGAAATGCTGGAGGTCGCACGCGAAAATGCCGCGGAAACCKGTGTCGACGTGCGGTTCATCCAAGGCTCGTCTTACGATCTCGGCCCGGATCTGGCGCCGCTGAAACTTGCCATCATGGGCCGTTCCTTCCATTGGATGGACCGGCCGGCAACTCTTGCAGCACTCGACAGGCTCATCATTCCGGGCGGCGCCGTCGTTCTCTTCGCCGACAAGCATATCGCCGCGACACCGGATTGGCGCGACGTGCTGCATCAGCTCTCGGAGACCTATTCGCCGGAAAAAAGCGCCGAACGCAAATTGCGTCGCGCGCCGGAATTCGGCCCGCATGAGACAATCCTCCTGCGCTCCCCCTTCCACAATCTGGAACGCATCGGCATCGTCAACGAAAGGGTGATCGGGGCGGAAGACATCATCGGCCGTGCCTTCTCCATGTCCGTCACCTCGCCACAGGCGCTGGGTGACAAGACACAGGAATTCGAGGCAGCCTTCCGCAATGAACTGGCCGCCCTGTCACCGGACGGCAGGTTCACCGAAACCGTTGAAAGCCACGCGCTGATCGCCTTCCGCGACTAGGACTGCGGCTCGGAATCGAGCTTGCGGCGCATCGTCACCAGAAACTGTTCGGCCAGCGCTCGATCCTCAACCGCGCGGGCGAGGATAACGGCCCCCATCATCGAGGAAAGCGTGGTCGTCGCATTGGCGCGGCGCTCTTCCGGCGTCTCACCCGGCACGATATCCTTCAGCACATCGACCAGGGTGGACAGCCCCTCGCTGAAGGTTGCACGGACCGCACCTTCACTGCGGCTGACTTCCTGGATCAGTGAAGCGAACACACAGCTTCCGCCGGGATCATCGACCGTGCGCCAGTCAATGTAGTGATCGAGCAGTGCCCGGAGCGGTCGGTCGGGCGCATTGGCGATCAATTCACGCCAGCGCTCTTCGACGCGCTCGATCAGCTTGCGGCTAACCTCCAGCGCAAGACCGTCTTTCGATTCGAAATGGCCGTAGAATCCGCCATGCGTCAGGCCCGCAGCCTTCATGATGTCGGCAACGCCGACGCCATCAAACCCGTTTTCGCGGAAAAGCACGCTGGCCGCCGTCAGGATCTTCTCGCGGTTTTCTGCAAATTTCTCGCGGCTGACCCGCATTTTTCGTCTCCGGAAATGGTCGCTTGACAATTTATATGATGTCCATCATCAATACGCAACAAATATGATGATCATCATGTAAAACTGCCTTGTATTGTCCCCTTCCCACTAACGGAATTTGCCCATGGTCTCTGCAGTCCTTGCATCATCCCTTGCCCGGCGAAACATCCACTATGGATGGGTCGTCGTTGCCGCCGCCTTCCTGACCATGCTGGTAACCGCCGGCGCAATGGGCGCGCCAGGTGTCCTTATCAAACCGCTGCAGGACGAATTCGGCTGGGAAACCTCGCAGATTTCCTCTGCTCTCGCCGTCCGCCTGATCCTCTTCGGCCTGATGGGTCCCTTCGCGGCCGCCTTCATGAACTATTTCGGCGTTCGCAAGGTCATCGTCTTCGCGCTGGCGCTCATTGGTGCCGGCTTCGTCGGCTCGCTGTTCATGACCAAGCTTTGGCATCTCTTGGCGCTATGGGGTGTCGTCGTCGGCTTCGGCACCGGCCTGACTGCCATGGTACTGGCGGCCACGGTTTCCACCCGCTGGTTCGTCAAGCATCGCGGTCTCGTCGTCGGCATGCTCTCGGCAAGCTCGGCAACCGGCCAGCTCGTTTTCCTGCCGCTAATGGCGGAACTGACCGAACGCTACGGCTGGCGCGCCACCGTCTTCTTCGTCTGCGCCATGATCATGGTCGCCGCCCTTCTCGTGCTGCTCTTCATGCGTGACCGTCCCTCGGACGTGAACCTGCCGTCGGTCGGCGAAACCCAGATCGCGCCGGCTCCGGCACGCGGAACTCTCATCGCTGCACTGGCAACGCCGATCACCGTCCTGAGGGAGATTTCGAAGACGTCCACTTTCTGGATCCTGTTCGCCACCTTCTTCATCTGTGGTCTCAGCACCAACGGCCTTATCCAGACGCATTTCGTGACGCTCTGCGGCGATTTCGGCATCATGCCAGTTGCCGCCGCCAGCGTTCTCGCTGTCATGGGCATCTTCGATTTCTTCGGTACGATCGGCTCCGGCTGGCTCTCCGACCGTTTTGACAATCGCTGGCTGCTCTTCTGGTATTACGGCCTGCGCGGTCTCTCACTGCTTTTTCTGCCCTTCAGTGATTTCAGCTTCTACGGCCTGTCGATCTTTGCCGTCTTCTACGGCCTCGACTGGATCGCCACCGTACCGCCGACCGTCAAGATCGCTGCCGACCGCTTCGGCCGTGAAAAAGCCGGCCTCGTTTTCGGCTGGGTCTTTGCCGGCCACCAGCTGGGTGCAGCGACCGCAGCTTACGGCGCTGGCCTGTCACGCACGGCCCTGGAAAGCTACCTGCCCGCCTTCTTCATCGCCGGCGCTTTCTGCCTGCTGGCTTCGATCCTGGCAATCACGCTGAAGAAATCCGACCTCACTGGCCCGGGTGAGGCAGTCGCCCACTAAACCTTGATTTCCAAACGCCAAAACTTCGCCCGCCGTCTTGCACGCGCGGGCGAACGCATGTTAGACAGCCGCCTCGTATTCGCTGCCCCATTGGCGGAATTGGTAGACGCGCTCGACTCAAAATCGAGTTTCGAAAGAAGTGCTGGTTCGACCCCGGCATGGGGCACCAGATATCTCTAAGATAAATGGATTTCATTTTTGCCTACGCCCCGATGGCGAGGGGTGAACCTTGGCTGACAATGCTGAAGACCCGGCGGAGTGGAGCGCCGGATCTTCAGTCTGCCGACTAATTACAACGGCGAACCGTTTTCGTGACAGCGCCTTCATCGGTCTGACGGGTTACACTGCGGGTGACACAGCGGTCACGGTCCCGATCGCGGTAGCGATCACGTTCGCGCACCGCGCCGAACGTGATGCCGCGATCGCTAATGGTTACGCCGGGACGCGCCCGCTCCCGGTCACGGTCATACCGATCGTAATGATCATAACCGTCGTATGCACGCTCGCGTGTGACCGTCACGCTGTCTGCCATTACAGGGGCTGCGGTCGAGCCCAGGGCAAGGGCAACGATTGCACAGTTGATGATGATCTTTCGCATCTTTCTTCTCCTTGTCGTCGTGTATAAGCAACGACACGGGAGCTTAGTGGTTCCGCCAAAAAGCCGGACATTTAGGCCCGATCCATCCAAATCAACTCTTTAACTTTGCCGGCGCTTCATCCTAAAGTGCCGGCCGCAGGGCATTTTGAGAGGGCTGATGCATCAAGAAGCGGGACTCATCGCAACGGTAGCCATAAGCTTCGTCTTCGCGGCAATTCTTGGCTATGGCGCCGACAGGCTGCGGCTGCCGCCGCTGGTCGGCTATCTCGTCGCCGGTATCGTCATGGGCCCGTTCACACCGGGCTTCGTCGCCGATACGGAGCTGGCGAGCCAGCTTGCCGAAATGGGTGTGATCTTGCTGATGTTCGGCGTCGGCCTGCACTTTTCCGCATCTGATCTTTTGGCTGTCCGCGGCATCGCCGTTCCGGGCGCCATCGGCCAGATCCTGCTTGCGACCCTGCTCGGCATCGGTCTCGGGGAGTTGTGGGGCTGGAGCCTCGGCGCCGGCATCGTTTTCGGGCTCAGCCTTTCGGTCGCCAGCACCGTCGTGTTGCTGAAAGCGCTGGAAGAGCGCAACCTCGTCAACACCGCAGGCGGGCGCGTTGCCGTCGGCTGGCTGATCGTCGAGGATCTCGCCATGGTGCTGGCGCTCGTCCTGCTGCCGGCCCTTGCCGAACTTCTGGGCGGTCACGCAAGCGACGCCGCCACGCACGGCCTCGATCTGCCGCTTTCGGTGACGATCGCACTCACCTTGCTGAAGGTTGTGGCCTTTGCTGCCATGGCGATCTTCCTTGGCCCCCGCATCGTGCCCTGGCTTCTGACATTGATTGCCCGGACCGGCTCACGTGAACTCTTCACGCTCACCGTGCTCGCCATCGCGCTTGGCATCGCCTTCGGCTCGGCGGCGATCTTCGGCGTTTCCTTTGCGCTCGGCGCCTTTTTCGCAGGCGTGGTCATGAGCGAATCCCATCTCAGCCATCGCGCCGCCGCCGATTCCCTGCCGCTGCAGAATGCCTTCTCGGTGCTGTTCTTCGTCTCGGTCGGCATGCTCTTCGACCCTTCGATCATCGTACATCAGCCTCTCGCCGTCATCGGCGCACTGGCACTGATCATCATCGGCAAGGCGGTCATCTCCTTCGGCATCGTAGCCCTGTTGCGTTATCCGATCGGCATGGGGCTGACGGCAGCCGGCGGCCTTGCCCAGATCGGCGAGTTCTCCTTCATTCTCGCCGGCCTTGGCGTTTCGCTCGGGCTGCTGCCGCACGAGGGACAAGACCTGATCCTCGCCGCAGCAATTCTCTCCATCACACTGAACCCGCTCGTCATCTTCGTGGCGGAGAAGCTGAACCGCAAAATCAAGAAGAAATGGCCGCGTCTCTACGAAAGCTACGGCCGGAAGAACCAGGATGCCCTGGCGCGGGAACTGGAAAAGATCAGGGCGCTCGGCGAGGAACGCGCGCGCCAGCATCATCTGCGGATCCAGCAACTGGTCGAGACTTTCCCGCTCTTCTCCGAAGTCGGCGAGGATGCGCTCGAGGAACTGCTGCTGCTGTTCAACCCCAAACTCGCCTCGCCCGGCGAGCGCGTCATCCGCCGCGGGGATCGCGGTGACAGCATGTATTTCATCTCTTCCGGCGCAGTCGAGGTACGGCTTGCAAGCGGGGCTGTGCGGCTCGAGCCCGGGGCCTTTTTCGGCGAAATGGCGTTGCTCAGCGGCGGACGCCGCACTGCCGATGTCACGGCCGTCGATTTTTGCCAGTTCGAAGTGCTGGATCGGCGTGACTTCAACATGTTCATGTCGCGCCATCCGCATCTGCGTACGATCGTCAGTGAAATGGCACAGAAGCGCACCGCAATGAACGTGATGCGCCAACAGTGGGAAAAATCCATGGATCTGTCGTAAAAACGCCGCCGCACGGGCCGCAACGTCACGAGGTGGGAACAGTGCGCAGGACCCGTTATTCCCGCACATCGTGCGATCTGCGGGCAGCCCTGATCACGCTGTCGTGATGTCGTCTATCTTCGGCCAGTAGAGATCCGAATGGTAATCGGCCGGGATCGGATCGAGCCTGGAAATCGCTTCGGCGGCAAAATTGATCTGCATGGCGAGATATTTGAGTATGGCCGGCATCGGCACACCAGCGGCAAATTCCATGACCCGTGAACGGTTATAGCCGCTGGCACCAAGACGTCGCGCCGCCTCACGGCGGACATCCTCGCTGTCCGGCCTACGGCTCTCGGCTCCGCGACCCCGCTGGCCGGCCGCAGCGAGCCCGCCTTCTATCACCCTCAATCGCATGGCATGCCACCCGGTATTTCGACTCGCATAAAGCTTGCCGCAGATTCGCCCGCTTGCCATCCCGCGAAATTTTGGGAGGAGCCGACGCAGATCACGAAATTTTCAACACTAAACCCGGTAAGCCGCAGGCCGAGCATTTACAGGGTCGTGATCGCCCCCTAATGCTTTGTGCGTTGCAACAGGGAAAGGAAACGGATGCTCCGCAGACTTTACGACTGGACCATGTCTCTGGCCTCGAAAAAATCGGCCGAAGTCTGGCTCGCCGTCATCGCCTTCGTCGAAAGTTCCGTCTTTCTCGTTCCCGCTGACGTGCTCTTCCTGCCGATGGCACTCGCCAAGCCCGAGCGCTCCTATCGCTATGCGATCGTCGCCACCGTCGCCTCGGTGCTCGGCGGCATCGCCGGCTGGGCGCTCGGCTATTACGCCTACGAAGCTGTGGCACGCCCGGTTCTCGAGTTCTATGGAAAGCTCGATGAATTCGAGCAGATGAAATCCTACGTCACTTACGAGACGATCCTGCTGCTGCTCGTCACCTCAGGTCTGGCGCATCTGCCGCCGATCAAGATCGTGACGATCCTGTCCGGGGTCATCCACGTCAGCTTGCCGCTTTTCATCGTCTCAGCGATTATCGCTCGCGGCGCCCGCTTCCTCTTCCTCGCCTGGCTGCTGCGCCGTTACGGCGAGCCGATCCGTCACTTCATCGAGAAGCGCCTCGGACAGATCGTCGGCATCGGCGCGGCGTTCGTGATCGTGCTATATCTAGCCTACCGATATCTTGCCCACTGAGCCAACTTCGCGGAGTTCCGCCATGAACGCCTCCACCCTGCCGCTTGCCCGTTCGGGCGTCGTCTACTCTCTGCTGCYTGCCATCGGCATGGCCGTGGTCGTCGGAACGGCTCTCGGCTTCCAGTATATCGGCGGCTATATTCCCTGCGCGCTCTGCCTGCTGCAGCGCCAGCCCTATTACTACGGCATTCCGATCGCCATCCTCGGCGCTGTTGCGGCCGTCATCGGCCTGCCGAACTGGATGACGCGCGCCATCATTCTCGCCGTCGGCATCCTGATGCTCGTCGGCGCCGGCATGGGCGTCTATCATTCGGGCGTGGAATGGCATTTCTGGGCAGGCCCGGCTACCTGCTCGACCACGGCAAGCAGCATGACGACCAATGCCGGCGACCTTCTGGGCGAACTGAACACGATCAAAGGCCCGTCCTGCACGGATGCAGCGCTACGCGTTCTCGGCCTGTCTTTTGCGGGCTGGAATGTGATCGCAAGCCTGATCCTCGCGGCCTTCGCCTTCTGGAGCGTGAAGAAGACTGCGTAGGGGCTTCGATCAGGGCTGCAGCTCGGTATCCCAGTAGAGGTAGTCGAGCCAGCTATCGTGCAGATAGTTCGGCGGGAAAAGCCGGCCGTTATTGTGCAGATCCTGCACCGTCGGCTGGTATGGCTTCTGAGCGGGGAACATGCCTGCCTGCTTCGGAAGCTTGCTGCCCTTGCGCAGATTGCAGGGCGAGCAGGCCGCAACGACATTCTCCCAGGTCGTCTCGCCGCCATGAGCGCGCGGGGTGACGTGGTCGAAGGTCAAATCGTCATGCGCACCGCAATACTGGCACTCGAACCTGTCGCGCAGGAAGACGTTGAAACGAGTGAAAGCAGGATTGCGGGATGGCTGTACATAAGTTTTCAGGCAAACGACACTCGGCAGCCGCATCGAGAAGCTCGGTGAGGAAACCTCGTGCTCATATTCCGCGATGATGTTCACACGGTCGAGAAATACCSCCTTGATCGCGTCCTGCCAGGACCATAGCGACAAGGGGTAATAACTCAGCGGCCGGTAGTCAGCGTTCAGAACGAGCGCCGGCAGGGCCTGTGGGGAGACTGCAATCGTCAAGGAGCCCTCCTGGATCGATTCGGCATCTGCACTTGTATATTAGGCCGGTTGTTACAGGATTGTGAAGTCCAATAAATTCAGCGGATAAAGGCGAATTGAGGGAGGGCGTCCGTTAGCCGATCGGCAGCAGGTCGCGACGCATTTTTGCGGCGTAATAAGCCCAGAAAAGCCGGGCGGCGACCGAGCGCCACGGCGACCAGATTTCCGCAAGCCCCGCGAGCGCCTTGGCCGGCGGGCGTTCAGCGAGACCGAATGCCGCAGCGACAGCGGCCTGAAGTGCGACGTCGCCGGCTGGAAACACATCCACATGCCCGCCGCAGAACATCAGATAGACCTCTGCTGTCCAGGGACCGATTCCCTTCTGCGCCACCAGTTCGGCGAGCGCTTCGCCGGGTGGTTTTTGGACCAGTTCGTGCAGATTGATTCGCCCGGAAGCGACGGCCTGCGCGATCCGCGTCAGCGTGTCGGCCTTGGCGCGGGACAGTCCGAATTCACGCCAAGCCTCGGGATGAAGCAGTATGTAAGTCTCAGCGCTCAGCAATCCGCTCTCGGGCTGCATCCTCCGCCAGATCGCCTCAGCGCTGGCGCGCGATACCATTTGCGAAACGATGATGTGGGCAAGGCCGGCAAATCCCGGCTCGCGAAGCCTGAGCGGGACAGAACCTGCCTCCCTGGCAATTGCCACGAGCCGGGGATCGAGAACAAGAAGAGCGGCAAGCCCCTCCTCGATATCCTTCTCATTGCTGATGACCCGCACCTTGCCTCGCGATCGCTTCAAATCCATGCCAGAAGAAAGCATGATCACGACTCCGCGTCAAAAACCCCTATTCCGTTTCGCCCCGAGCCCCAATGGGCCTTTGCATCTCGGTCACGCGCTGTCGGCTTTCCTGAATGACGACATGGCCAAGGCCGCAGACGGCCGGCTGCTGCTGCGTATCGAAGACATCGATCTGACGCGCTGCACACCAGAATTCGAGGCCGGCATTTACACCGATCTCGAGTGGCTGGGCATTGAATGGGAACGGCCGGTCCGTCGCCAACAGGAACATTTTCCCGAATACCAGGCAGCTCTTCGTTCACTGATCGAACGCGGACTGGTCTATCCCTCTTTCCTGACGCGCGGTGAAGTCAAAACACGCCTCGCCGCCTATGAGAGAGCAGGCGAACGCTGGCCGCGCGATCCCGACGGCACGCCGTGCTATCCAGCCGACGACCGTGACCGCAGCGAGGAAGAGCGCGATGCGATGCTGGCATCCGGTCTCAAACATGCATGGAGGCTCAACATGAACAGGGCATTGGATCTGATCGGTGTACCGCTGTTCTGGACCGAGACCGGTGATGAGCGGAAGGGCGAAATCCTGGCCGAGCCCGGCGCCTGGGGCGATGTCGTTCTCTCGCGCTCGGATGCCCCCTCCAGCTATCACCTCTCCGTCGTCATCGACGATGCGCTGCAGGGCGTGACCCATGTCGTACGCGGCCTCGACCTCTTCCACGCCACTTCGGTACACAGGCTGCTGCAGAACCTGCTCAACCTGCCGCAGCCCGTCTATCACCATCATCGACTCGTTGCGGATGGAGAGGGCCGAAAGCTTTCCAAGAGCCAGAGCGACACCGGCCTTGCGGAATTGCGCGCAAGTGGTCTGTCAGCTGCCGATATTCGCCGTCTTGTCGGGCTTTGAACCGGCAACGCGGTCACGCCCGACCACCGAAAAGGTGCGTGAGAAATTGCGCAACACCCGAAACTTCATCAATGCCGCATTGATCTCCGCTCCGACGATGAAGATGACGCTCACCATGTAAAGGAAGATCAGGACGATCATGACGGATGCCAGGCCGGCATAGGTGGCGGTGTAATTGGCGAAGGTCGCGAGATAATAAGCAAAGATCAGCGCGCCGGCGAGCCAGAGCAGCAGGGTCAGAAATACACCCGGAACGACGTCGAACACGCGACGCTTGCCCGAAGGCAGCCAGAGATGGACGACCAAAAGGCCAAGTGTCAGGAGCACCAGGGTCCCGTAGATACGCCAGCCGAAAACGATTTCGAGCGTGTCGACGGCCGTTGGCAACCATTGGCGCACGACTTCTGGAAGCACTTCGAGAGTGTCGTTATGCAACAGCCAATCGCGCGCATAATTGAGACCGACGGGAACGGCGACGAGCAGGATACTGATGGCGGCGACAATAATGACCGCAACAAGAACATAACCGAGGCTGAAAAGACGTGTCAGGTACCACGGCCTGGTTTCCTGCACTCGGTAGGCGCGGTTGAGAGAGATGCGCAGTGCCTCTACGCCATTCGAAGCGAAATAAGCGGCCGCCAGTACAGAAATCGTGAGAAGACCGCCACGGGGGATTGTCAGAACTTCGACAAGTTGATCCGAAAGCGGTTTGGCGATTGCCTCCGGCCAGGTGTCAAAGATGAAGTGGATCGCATAAATCGAAAATTGGTCGGCCCCAAGGAAATTGGCGAGCGCCGTGCCGAAGATCAGGAAGGGAAAGACCGCAAGCAGGCTCGAAAGCGCCACATGGCTTGCCATGGCAAAACCGTCATCGTCGATGAGGTGGCAGATGGCATCATAGACCACATCGTACAGCGTGCGCAGGATTTTCGGCATTCGGCTTCCCAATTGTATCCTTTCGGCGAATATGGGAAACGAGTCCCATTTTGTACAGGAATCATTGAATGGCCGACCAGCGCACCATCGTCGTAACCGGATGCTCTTCCGGCATCGGCGCCTATTGCGCACGCGCCCTGAAAGCGGACGGCTGGCGTGTCTTTGCCACGGTGCGCAAAACCAAGGATCTATCGTCGCTTGAAGCAGACGGTATCGAAGCCCTCCTGATGGACTACACGCAGCCCGAAACGATCTCGGCACTGGTGGGTGCAGTGGCCGAACGCAGCGGCGGCAGGATCGATGCGCTGTTCAACAACGGCGCCTACGGGCAGCCGGGCGCGGTCGAGGATATCTCCACACAGGTGTTGCGCGAGCAGTTCGAAACCAACGTCTTCGGCTGGCACGAACTGACCAGGCAGGTCATTCCCTTCATGCGCCGGCACGGCCAGGGCCGTATCGTGCAATGCTCCTCGATCCTCGGCCTCGTGCCCTACCGCTATCGCGGCGCCTACACGGCCTCGAAATTCGCGCTGGAAGGCCTGAGCGTCACCCTGCGCATGGAACTGCAGGGAAGCGGCATTCACGTCAGCCTGATCGAACCGGGACCGATCACCAGCCGCTTTACGGCAAACGCGCTGGCGAAGATCAAGGAACATATCGACCTCGAAAATTCACCCCATGCGGTCGAGTACCGCCGACAGCTTGCCCGCCTTGAAGGCTCAGGCCCGGTCAACCGCCACAAGCTTGGCCCCGAGGCCGTCTATGCAGTATTGACGCATGCATTGAACTCGAAAAATCCAAAGCCACATTATCCCGTAACGACTCCGGCTAAACAGGGCATATGGCTGAAGAGGCTGCTTCCGGCCGACCTCTTCTACCGCCTGATGCGCTGGACGGATTGAGAAGAAAAGAGACTGCCATGTCCACGGTCACCTACGTCATCGCGATCATCGTCATGGGCCTCGTTGCCCTCGTTTTGATCCGCGGCCTGTTCAACATGATGAAGGGTGGCGACGCAAACCTTTCCAACAAACTGATGCAGCTTCGCGTGCTGTTGCAGGCGATCGCCGTCCTCCTGATCATGCTGACGCTCTGGTTGACTGGCGGCGGACGCCCGAGCTGATCTGAGAGCGGCAATGGTAAAGCTCAACAAGATTTACACCAGAACCGGCGATGATGGCACGACTGCGCTGGTCTCCGGCCCGCGCCGCGCCAAACACGACCTGCGCGTCGAAGCCTACGGCACCATCKACGAAGCCAATTCGGCGATCGGCGTGACAAGATTGCACACGGCGGAGCTGGCCGAACTCGACGCCATGCTGGCGCTGATCCAGAACGACCTCTTCGATCTCGGCGCCGACCTCGCCACACCCGAAACTGCTGAGCCGCCGGCCTACGAGCCGCTGCGCATCGTCGAAAGCCAGGTGAACCGGCTGGAGCAGGACATCGACAGGCTGAATGCCGATCTGGAGCCGCTGAAATCCTTCGTGCTGCCAGGCGGCAGCCCCGCCGCCGCCCATCTGCACCTCGCTCGCACGATCGCGCGGCGCGCCGAACGGCTGATGGTCGCACTTGCCCGCAGCGAAGGAGAAACTGTCGGCGCCGCCGCACTCAAATACGTCAACCGCCTCTCCGATTTCCTGTTCGTTGCCGCCCGTCATGCAAATGATGGAGGCAAGGCAGATGTGCTTTGGGTTCCCGGAAAAAACAGGTAGGCTCGCCACAGTCACGATCGCCCGGGGGCAGGCTTTCATGTTCATACCGCTGCACGACGCCAATACGCTGAAGTATATTAAAGTTCAGTGGGTCACACTCGGCCTGATGGCGGCAAACATCGCGGCCTGGATTTTCACCTCGGTCGAAAGCGAGCAGGTCGCGCAGGCCACGACCATAGGGCTCGGCTATATCCCGGCCATCATCTTTGGCCATGCGGTATTGGCGCCAGGGCTGGAGATCGTGCCGGAAGCAGCGACCTACATCACCTATTCCTTCATCCACACCGGCTTCTGGCATCTTGCCGGCAACATGATCTTCCTCTGGGTCTTCGGTGACAATGTCGAGGACGCGATGGGGCACCTGCGTTTCCTCGTCTTCTACCTAGCCTGCGCTGCGGCCGGCGCCCTCTGTCATGGTCTGCTGATGACGACGTCGGAAGCGCCGCTCGTCGGTGCATCGGGCGCGATTTCGGGTGTGGTGGCCGCCTATCTGATGCTGCATCCGCGCGTACGGGTCTGGGTGCTGGTCTTCTTCCGCGTGCCGTTGCCGCTGCCGGCCTTCATTCCGCTCCTGCTCTGGGTCGGTCAGCAGTTCTTCATGCTGCTGATCGATCCCGACGGCAACGTGTCATGGAGTGCACATGTCGGCGGCATCGTCACGGGCACCCTGCTTATTCTCATCCTGCGCCGGCCAGGTGTGCCGCTTTTCGATCGGCAGATCGTCACCCCGCGCGCCGTCCAAGATCGGCTGGTCCCCATCCGCGTTACTGCGTCGGGCATGCCTGTGCCGCCTCGCCTGCCATGGGGGCGCGACAAGCTTTAATATTGACGTGAACGTAAACGTTAATATATTGCCATTCAAATCGACTGGCTACGCCATGGAAGCGTTGTATTTGGAGGAAAAACGCGTATCCATGTCGCCATTCGACAATCGGAGCGGCGCCCAAGCGCGCATTTTCCCAGACGTCTCTGTTGAAGGCCCATCTCTGTTCGAAGGAAGGACCCCATGAAAATTCTCGTCCCAGTCAAACGCGTTGTCGATTACAACGTGAAAATCCGCGTCAAGCCGGATGGATCGGGCGTCGACCTTGCAAATGTCAAGATGTCGATGAACCCGTTCGACGAGATTTCGGTCGAGGAGGCCCTTCGCCTGAAGGAAGCCGGCAAGGCCGAGGAAGTGATCGTCGTTTCGATCGGCCCCGCCAAGGCAGAGGAAACGTTGCGCACCGCTCTCGCCATGGGCGCCGACCGCGCCATCCTCGTCGAGACCGATGATGCGGTCGAGCCGCTCACTGTGGCAAAGATCCTCAAGGGTGTTGCCGACGCCGAACAGCCGGGCCTTGTTATCGTTGGCAAGCAGGCGATCGACGACGACAGCAACCAGACCGGCCAGATGCTCGCGGCCCTCCTCGGCTCGGCCCAGGCGACCTTCGCCTCCAAGGTCGAGATCGACGGCAACAGCGCCACCGTCACCCGTGAGATTGACGGCGGCCTGCAGACGATCAAGGTCAAGCTTCCCGCCGTCGTGACGACCGACCTGCGTTTGAACGAGCCGCGCTACGCCACGCTGCCGAATATCATGAAGGCGAAGAAGAAGCCGCTCGACAAGAAGAGCCCGGCCGATTTCGGCGTTTCCACCGCTCCGCGCCTCAAGGTGCTGAAGACGGAAGAGCCGTCCGGCCGCAAGGCGGGCGTGAAGGTGAAGTCGGTCGCCGAGCTTGTCGACAAGCTCAAGAACGAAGCCGGCGTCCTCTAAGGTTCGAGAAAGGAATACGACCATGGCCATTCTTCTTCTGGCTGACCACGACAATGCGAGCCTCTCCGACCAGACCGGCAAGGCCCTGACCGCTGCAACGCAGATTGCTAAGGAAGCGGGAACCGACGTCCACGTTCTCGTGGCCGGCAAGGGCGCCAAGGCGGCAGCCGATGCAGCTGCGAGGCTCTCCGGCGTCTCCAAGGTGCTGCTCGCCGAAAGCGACGAACTCGCAAACAACCTTGCCGAACCGCTCGCCGACCTGATCATTTCGCTGGCCGGCAGCTATGATACGATCGTCGCCGCTGCGACCTCGACCGGCAAGAACGTCATGCCGCGCGTCGCAGCACTCCTCGATGTCGCCCAGGTCTCCGAAATCATCGAAGTGGTTTCGCCCGACACCTTCAAGCGCCCGATCTATGCCGGCAATGCGATCCAGACGGTGCAGGCGACCGACGCCAAGAAGGTCATCACCGTGCGCACCGCCTCCTTCGCCTCTGCAAGCGAGGGTGGCTCGGCTGGCGTTGAAGCGATCCCGGCCGTCTCTGACCCGGGCCTTTCGAACTTCGTGTCCGATGCGCTGTCGGCTTCCGAACGTCCGGAGCTGACCTCCGCCAAGATCATCATTTCCGGCGGCCGCGCACTCGGCTCTGCCGAGAAGTTCAAGGAAGTCATCCTGCCGGTCGCCGATAAGCTCGGCGCTGCCGTCGGCGCCTCGCGCGCCGCAGTTGACGCCGGTTACGCCCCGAACGACTGGCAGGTCGGCCAGACCGGCAAGGTCGTCGCCCCGCAGCTCTACATCGCCTGCGGCATTTCCGGCGCCATCCAGCATCTGGCCGGCATGAAGGACTCGAAGGTCATCGTCGCGATCAACAAGGATGAGGAAGCCCCGATCTTCCAGATCGCCGACTATGGACTTGTCGCTGACCTCTTCGAGGCTCTGCCGGAACTCGAAAAGGCACTCTGATCGGGCACATTGCCTTCTTTTCGCACTTGCGAATGACTGGAAAATTGTCTTCTATCGGTCTACTACTTTTGCCGGGCGATCTTTCGTCCGGCAATTTCATATAGAAATACCGGCAGCGCGGGGGCGTATGCTGGCGGGGGTTGGAGATGGCTGCGGTGTTGAAGAATATTGGTATCATCGGTGCCGGCCAGATGGGCTGCGGCATCGCGCATGTTTCGGCCGCTGCAGGATATAAGGTTCATATCTACGATCTCTCGCAGGACCGCATCGAATCCGGCCTTGCCACTATCAACGGCAATCTCGCCCGGCTGGTGACGAACGGCAAGATGACGGACGAAGAGCGTAGCGCCGCCCTTTCACACATCACCGGCTCATCCGACATCAATGACCTCGCCCCCTCCGACCTGGTGATCGAGGCGGCGACCGAGGACGAAAGCGTCAAGCGCAAGATCTATACGCAGGTCTGTCCGGTACTGAAGCCGGAAGCGATCCTCGCCACCAACACCTCTTCGCTGTCGATCACCCGGTTGGCTGCAGCAACGGACCGCCCCGAGCGCTTCATGGGCATTCATTTCATGAACCCGGTGCCGGTCATGAAGCTCGTGGAACTGGTGCGCGGCATCGCGACCGAGGAGACCACCTTCTCCGCCGCCCGCGAATTCGTCGCATCGCTGGAAAAGACGGTCACGGTCGCCGAGGATTTCCCGGCCTTCATCGTCAACCGCATCCTCCTGCCGATGATCAACGAAGCGATCTACACGCTCTATGAAGGCGTCGGCACCGTCGATGCCATCGACACCGCCATGAAGCTCGGCGCCAACCATCCGATGGGACCGCTGCAGCTTGCCGATTTCATCGGCCTCGATACCTGCCTTTCGATCATGCAGGTGCTGCATGATGGTCTCGCCGACAGCAAATACCGCCCCTGCCCGCTGCTGGTGAAATATGTCGAGGCCGGCTGGCTCGGCCGCAAATCCGGCCGTGGCTTCTACGACTATCGCGGCGAAACGCCGGTTCCGACCCGCTAAGATCGCCCGTCATCAGATCGGGTGAATGGAACAAACGCCCGAGACATGCTTTCCTTCCGGCGAACGGAAGGAAAATGCCATGTCGAGCGAATTGCCGATGTTTCTGCTGCAGTGCTGCGTCCTGATCGGACTTGCGGGTGTTTTCCTCATCCGCGGCGCCGGCGACTCCTGACTGCCGTCTTTACGATCCGACAGCACCCTTGATCAGCGCCTTGGCATCCTCGCTATCCCATGCAGCGGGACCGTTCATGGCCGAGATCAGGCAGCCCTTGTCGTCAAGCAGCAGCGTGACCGGGAGGCCGAAGGCAAGGCCCTCTTTCTTCAGGTTATTGAACACACCGATCGTGTTGTCGCGGTAGAACTGCAATGCATCGACACCGATTTCGCTGAGAAACGCCTTCGGCTTTTCGTCATCGCCGGTGTCGATATTGACGGGCACGACCTGGAACTTGTCGCTGCCCATCTCCTTCTCCAGCGCGTTCAGTGCCGGCATCTCCTCGCGGCACGGCACGCACCATGTGGCCCAGAGATTGAGAAGCACGGTCTTGCCGGCGAAATGATCGAGCGTCATCGGCTTGCCGTCAGGGCCGTTGAAGGCGACGGTCTCAAGCTTCTTCGGCTGGTTGGCGGCAACCATCGCGGCGACCTGGCCCTTCATGAGCGGCGTCAGATTGGCGGCATGCTCCTTCGTCAGCGGGCATTCGGCCGAGGCGGCATCACTGACGGCATTGCCAATGCCCGTCTCCTTCACGTATACCGCTGCCGCACCGGCAACAATGCCTGCAACGGCGGCGATTGCGATCAGTTTCACGGACGGCAGGCCGAAGGGTTTTTTCGTCATCATTTCATTCTCCAGGACGGGCATCTTCCATGGCCGAGGGCAACACGGACACCAAATCCTCCAACCAGATGTGGGGCGGACGTTTCGCTTCCGGCCCCGATGCAATCATGGAGGAGATAAATGCCTCGATCGGTTTCGACAAGAAGCTGTTTGCCCAGGATATCCGCGGATCGATCGCCCACGCAACGATGCTCGCTCATCAGGGCATCATTTCAACCGACGATAAGGACAAGATCGTTCACGGGCTAAACACGATCCTGTCAGAAATCGAAAGCGGCAATTTCGAATTCTCCCGCCAGCTCGAAGACATTCACATGAATGTCGAAGCCCGGCTCGCGACCTTGATCGGCCCGGCCGCCGGCCGCCTTCATACGGCCCGCTCGCGCAACGACCAGGTGGCGCTCGATTTCCGCCTCTGGGTCAAGGAAGAGCTGCAGAAGACCGAGACCATGCTGACCAGCCTCATCGCGGCCTTCCTCGACCGCGCCGAGGAACATGCAGACAGCGTCATGCCCGGCTTTACCCACCTCCAGACCGCCCAGCCGGTCACCTTCGGCCACCATTGCATGGCTTATGTGGAAATGTTTGGCCGCGACCGCTCGCGCGTGCGCCATGCGATCGAGCACCTCGACGAAAGCCCGATCGGTGCGGCAGCGCTCGCCGGCACCGGCTATCCGATCGACCGCCACATGACAGCCAAGGCCCTTGGCTTCCGTGAGCCGACCCGCAATTCGATCGACACTGTTTCCGACCGCGACTTCGCCATCGAATTCCTGGCGATTGCCGCGATCTGCGCCGTGCATCTGTCGCGCCTTGCCGAAGAAATCGTCATCTGGTCGACGCCGCAATTCGGTTTCGTGCGCCTCTCCGACGCCTTCTCCACCGGCTCCTCCATCATGCCGCAGAAGAAGAACCCCGATGCCGCCGAGCTGGTGCGAGCCAAGACCGGCCGCATCAACGGCTCGCTGATTGCCCTGCTGACGATCATGAAGGGCCTGCCGCTCGCCTATTCCAAGGACATGCAGGAAGACAAGGAACAGGTCTTCGATGCCGCCGAGAGCCTGGAACTGGCGATTGCCGCCATGACCGGCATGGTGCGTGACATGACTGTTAACACAGCGCGCATGAAGGCGGCCGCCGGTTCCGGCTACTCGACGGCAACCGATCTTGCCGACTGGCTGGTGCGCGAGGCAGGCCTTCCCTTCCGCGATGCCCACCATGTCACCGGCCGCGCCGTGGCACTTGCCGAAAGCAAGGGCTGCGATCTCGCCGAGCTTCCGCTCGCCGATCTGCAGGCGATCAATTCCGCGATCACCGACAAGGTCTATGACGTGCTGACGGTCGAGGCCTCTGTCGCCAGCCGCAAGAGCTTCGGTGGCACCGCACCGTCGGAAGTCCGCAAACAGATCGCCTACTGGCGCGCTCGCAACTGAAGCACCTCCGGGTGAAGGGCAAACCGCCTCTCCATCCGGAAATGCGCTGAGCATCAAGCTTCAATAATCAGGGTGCACAAGGTTGATAAACTTCGCTATGAAGATGCCAGCCAGTGCCCGATATGAGGATATCCATGCAGACGAGCTTGCCGCATCTCATCCGCCTTACGGTGGTTTTTGCCGTCATCGGCCTTGCCGTTGCCGGATGCGGCCGCAAGGGCGACCTCGATCCGCCGAGCGCCAATGCGACGAAGGGGGGCGATATCTCCAAGCCGACGAAACAACCAGGTTCCGTCGACAAGCCCTTCATTCTCGATCCCCTTCTCTAAGGCCGGACTCCCGTGAACCATTTCGAGTATCGCGACGGCATCCTCTATGCCGAGAATGTCCCCGTTCCTGAGATCGCCAAGGCGGTCGGCACGCCTTTCTACGTCTATTCGACGGCAACGCTGGAGCGTCACTACCGGGTCTTCTCCGAAGCCTTCAGCGATGTCGATTCCATGGTCTGCTATGCGATGAAGGCCAATTCGAACCAGGCCGTGCTGAAAACGCTCGGCCGGCTCGGCGCCGGCATCGACGTTGTATCCGAAGGTGAACTGCGCCGCGCGCTTGCCGCCGGCATCCCGGCCAGCCGCATCATGTTCTCCGGCGTCGGCAAGACGCCGCATGAAATGGATTATGCGCTGGAAGCCGGCATCTACTGCTTCAACGTCGAATCCGAACCGGAACTGGAGATCCTCAACCAGCGCGCCGTGCGCGCCGGCAAGAAGGCTCCCGTCTCCTTCCGCATCAATCCCGATGTCGACGCCCGCACGCATGCGAAGATCTCGACCGGCAAGAAGGAAAACAAGTTCGGCATATCCTGGGAACGCGCTCGCGCCATCTATGCCCGCGCCGCCAGTCTGCCGGGCATCGTAGTGACCGGCATCGACATGCATATCGGCAGCCAGATCACCGAGTTGCAGCCCTTTGACGATGCCTTCAAGCTGTTGCACGATCTGGTCAGCACGTTGCGCGCCGACGGCCACGATATCCACCACGTCGATATCGGCGGCGGCCTCGGCATTCCCTACAAGGACGACAACAACCCGCCGCCCTCACCGGAGGCCTATGCCGCAATCGTCAAGAACCAGCTTCGCGCCCTGAACTGCAAGATCGTCGCCGAGCCCGGACGCCTGATCGTCGGCAATGCCGGCATCCTCGTGACCGAAGTCATCTATATGAAGGACGGCGGCGAAAAGACCTTCGTGGTTGTTGATGGCGCGATGAACGACCTCATCCGCCCGACCCTCTACGAGGCCTATCACGAGATCATGCCAGTGGTGATTTCGGCAGCCAATGCCCCGCGCATCCGCGCCGATGTCGTCGGCCCCGTCTGCGAGACCGGCGACTACCTCGCCCTCGACCGCGAAATGGCGACGCCGAAGCCCGGCGATCTCCTGGCCGTCGGCACAGCCGGCGCTTATGGCGCGGTTCAGGCCGGCACCTATAACAGCCGCCTTCTGGTGCCTGAAGTGTTGGTCAAGGGCGACGAATTCCATGTCATTCGCCCGCGCCGTACCTACTCGGAGCTGATTGGTCTCGATTCCGTCCCGGCTTGGCTGGACTAACGCATATCGCGCAAAAGTGCGCAGCGGTTTTGCGATAACGAGATGCGTGAGACAAAGATGAAAAGCGTCGCGAGCGCATCCGAAAGATGCACAACACGCTTTGAAGGCCGCAATCACTTTTTGGCGACCGCACGCGAAAAACCGGTATTCACAGGCGCTCGCCCTCGCCTTCGCCACAAAGAGTGTTATCCTTTTCCTTCGCGAGCGTATTGCCCAGCAATCGCCGGAAGCGCCCTCTGTTTCCTGAACGCCAGATCGCGGAGACCGGATTGATGACAAGCCCCGCAAGGCAGAAGAAAGGCGCATTCGCGCTTCAACCCTCTCTGGCGCGGCTGGTGGCGGCAAAACGTTTCCTGGCCAGGATCGTGCTTTTCGCCGAGCAGATCCTTCCGCTGCTGATGCCGGCTGTTGGCGTCGTCGCGATCTATCTCTCGATCTCCTGGTTCGGTTTTTTCCGCCTCGTGCCTGACTGGCTGCGCATTCTTCTCCTGATTGCCTTTGCTCCTGGTTTCCTTGCTTCGCTACTGCCACTGCGCAATCTTCGCTGGCCGCGGGTGGTTGAGGCCGACCGCATGCTTGAAGAGCGCAACGGCCTGCCGCACCAGCCCGTCATGGTGCAGGAGGATGAGCCGGCCTTCGATACACCGTTCTCCCGCGCCTTGTGGCGCGAACACCAGACGCGAATGGCGCGGAAGATCGCAACGCTCGACGCCGGCCTGCCGCAGCCCGATATCGCCCGGCACGATCGCTTCGCACTGCGCGCCATTCCGGCGCTGCTGGTCGTCACCGCCTTCGGCTATTCCACGTCGATCAATGGCGGGTCCATCGCCGATGCACTGCAGTCGGCACCCGCTCAGGTAAAGAGCGATCCGGCCGTGCGCATCGATGCGTGGGTGACCCCGCCATCCTATACCGGCCGCCCGCCAATTTATCTGACAGCCGATGGCAGCGAACAGGCGCCGATCGGCATTCCGCAGTTTTCCAGCCTGACGGTGCGTGTCAGCGGCGGCCAATCGGCCGAGAAGGTCATCTTCAGGAAGGCTAATGGCGAAAGCCAGGAAATCGCAGTTCAGGAAGACACTCGGCCACAGCTGCCGACTACAAACGTAAATGCAGAGCAGGCCTCAGGCGCGCCCACAGCACCCCAGTTGATGGCGCAGACGCACATCATGAAACTTGAGGAGAATGGCGCGCTGCAGGCGAACGGCCGCACCTGGAATTTCGACGTGCTGCCCGACAAGGCACCGGAAATCGCCTTCGACGGCATGCCGCGTCGCGCCGTCAACGGCGCGTTGGAAGTCGGCTTTACGGTGAAGGACGACTACGGCGTGCAGGAGGCCCATGCCGAGATCGTGCCCGTCGAATCCGATCCGGCCGCAACGCCGCTCTATCCGCTGCCGGAATTCAAGCTGGACATTCCCCGCCGCAATGCGCGTGACGGCAAAGGCCTGACGAGCAAGAACCTGACCGAACATCCACTCGCCGGCAAACGCGTGCGCATCACTCTCGTCGCCAAGGACGCCGCGGGGCAGACGGGTCGCAGCCCGCCCTATGAGATGATCATGCCGTCGCGTCCGTTCAGCGAGCCCTTGGCTGCGGCCGTCGCCGAAGAGCGACAGACCTTCGCTCTCGATACTCGCAAAATGCCGGATGCGATCGCGCTCAACGAAGCACTGACGATCCGGCCGGAGGAGACGATCCCGAACACCACTCATTACCTGTTGATCGAGTCCGCGCTGACCCGCATGAAGCTCGCCAAGGGCGATGAGCAGCTCAAGGATACGGCCCAGTATCTCTGGGACATTGCCCTCGGCATCGAGGAAGGCGATCTTTCGCTTGCCGAGCGTCGCCTGCGCGACGCCCAGCAGAATCTTGCCGATGCACTGAACCGCAATGCGCCGGACGCCGAGATCAAGAAGCTGATGGACGAACTGCGCAAGGCGATGCAGGACTATATGAGTGAGTTGGCACAGCGCCTGCAGAACATGCCGATGCAGCCCAACCAGAACGCCCAGAATTTCCTGCGCCAGCAAGATCTGCAGCGCATGATGGACCAGATCGAAAACCTGGCACGCTCCGGCAATCGCGATGCCGCCCAGCAGATGCTTTCGGACCTCCAGCGGCTGATGAACAACCTGCAGACGGCCCGCCCGCAGCGCGGCCAGCAGCAGCAGGAAAACAGCCAGATGACGCAGCAGATGGACAAGCTGGGCCAGATCCTGCGCGATCAGCAGAAGCTGATGGACCAGACCTTCCGCCTCGACCAGCAACTCCGCGACCGCATGCAGCGCGGTGATCCCAATATGGACGACATGATGCCGGGCGAGGAAGGCGAGCAGCAACAGGGTCAGCAGGAACAGCAAGGCCAGAAACCCGGTGACCAGATGACGGCCGAGCAACTGCGCGAAGCATTAAAGCAGCTTCGTGCCCAGCAGGACGCGCTCGGCAAGCAGTTGCAGGAACTACAGAAGAGCCTCGGCGATATGGGCATGAAGCCGGGCGAAGGCTTTGGTCAGGCACAGCGCGAAATGGAAGGCGCTGGCCGCGACCTCGGACAGGGTAACGGCAGCAGCGCACTGGAAGGTCAGGGCCGGGCCCTCGAAGCCTTGCGCAAGGGCGCTCGCGACATGATGAGCCAGATGATGCAGGCGCAGCAGGGCCAGCAAGGACAGCAGGGTCCAAACGGCCAGCTCGGCCAGGGCAACCAGAACGGCCGCGATCCGCTGGGCCGCCCGCGCCAGACCGATCTCGGACCGGATATGAACAACGATGTGAAGATACCCGACGAGATCGATGTTCAGCGCGCCCGAGAGATTCTGGACGCTATCCGCGAGAAGCTCGGCAACAATCCGACCCAGGCGATCGAGCGGCAATATCTCGAGCGGTTGCTGGATATTCAGTGATACTGAGAGAGAATGCAGATTGCCGGCGTGCCTGTCGGCACGCCCGCGCCGTCAAATATCAGGCCACCAGCGCTCGCGCTACGGCCTTTCGGATATCCGGCAGGGCGAACGGCTTCGGTACGACATCGATGATTTTTTCTGCGAGATCGTCGGCCCGTTCGCGCTGTTCGGCATAGCCGGTCATCAGCAGAATTTTTAACGCTGGAAATGCGTCCTTCGCCTGATGCGCAAGTTCGATGCCGTCCATAACCGGCATACGGATATCGGAAAGCAGCAAGTCGTAATTGCCGCCCTTCAGCTTTTCCAGCCCTTCCGCCCCATCGGCGGCTTCATCGGTCTCATGACCGTCAAGGCGTAGTGCCCGGGCTACGAAAGTGCGAAGGGAATCTTCGTCTTCCGTGATCAGAATTTTTGCCATCTGTGCATTGCTCCGTCGTCATGCCCCGCGACGGAGATCGCATGCGGTTCCCTAGCGATCGGTAAACATGCCAAGCCGATCGGCGAAATGGTTAACAAGCCGTCTTGAAGCAAGACACCTTACGCGTCACCGGTAACCACGCCGACAAAGGGGAGTTCGCGGAAGGCGTAGGCGACATCCATGCCGTAGCCGACAACGAAATAATCGGGGCACTCGAAGCCCACATAGTCTGCTTCCAGCTGTTCCTTACGCTTGACTCGCTTGTCGAGCAGCACGGCGATGGTAACGTTGCGTGCACCGCGCTCATAGAGCAGTTCCTTGGCAAACAGTAGCGTGCGGCCGGATTCGAGGATGTCGTCGATGAGCAGAACGTCACGGTCCTTCACGTCGCTGTCGATGTCCTTAACGATGCGCACGCCCTGCGAAACCGTGCCCGCGCCGTAGCTTGAGAGCGTAATGAATTCCACCTCGGGAGCAAGGCCTGTATCATGCAGGGCGCGCAGCAGATCGGCCGCGAAGATGAACGAGCCCTTGAGCACGGCAATGACCAGCAGATCCTTCGTCGGGCCGGCGGCGATATCCTGCGCCATGGAATGATTGCGCTCGGCAATCTGCTCGGCAGTGAAGAGCGGCTCGATGTTTTTTCCGCGCACGACAGGCATAAAGGCTTGCTCCACAAAAAGAAGGGTAAGCCGTTAGCACATTAATTCCGTCGAAACACCCCGGAAGGACAGGTTTTCCCACCGATCGACCTAAAAACGCCACTCGGCGCTCAAGGCATGAAGGAAAGCCTGATATCCGGCACCTTGCCGCCGGCATGCTGAACACGGGCCGAAAAACCGCGGCTTTGCCCGGCATAAATGGCATCCGTCGGCGGCGTGATGACGATGCTCGCCATCAGCCGCTCATCGGTCACGAGATCGGCGCGGATAGGCCGCACCGATTGCGTCACACCGCTCTCATTCTCGATGATGCCGTTGATGAGCAGGATGCGCATGCCATTGGCATCGCGCGGCGTGATCGTGACATGCGAGAAGTGAAGGCCGGCGGCGGAAGCCTCCCCCCGCGAAAGGCCGGAGAACCCACCGGCAAGCCCGAAGACCAGAACGAAGAGCGAAATCACCAGTGCCGCAAAACCGCGCAGCGACGCACGTTGCAGCCAGATCTCCGTACCACGGAGGATCGCGGCGGCAGCAGCAAACAGGACCGGCGGCTGGGTGTTGGGTGGGGCGCTGCGACGGCGTTTGTCGTTATGGGTCGTGTCGCGGGCACCGGCAGATGCGCCTTGCGGCCGCGCCTTACCGACAACAATGAACTCGGCATCGGCAACGTCATCCCTGCGCGGCAAGCGTCGGGTCCGTCGGATAGTTGGTTCCGGCGGCAGAAAATCATAGGCCCGGCCGGCGGTCTGTCGTCTGAAGGAGGATGCTTCCATGGTGGCGACCTCTCGGATGTCCACATGGTTTCACTGCTCAAGACAATCTTGGCATTGAAACGAATCCGCCCCAGTCGTAAATTTCAATAGTTAATGCTTCGCAAAGATCGCCATCAAACGGGCGTCTTTTCGGCAAAATTTACCTGCTGTTAACGGTGTTGGTTAACAAGTCATGCGGTGAAACCACGAAAGACTGAGCTGCCCGTTGATCCACTTTGAGAATGTCGGTTTGCGATATGGCATGGGTCCGGAAATTCTCCGGGACCTGACCTTCGACATCCCGAAAAAGTCCTTCCAGTTTCTGACCGGCCCTTCCGGTGCCGGCAAGACCACGCTGCTGCGCCTGCTCTTCATGTCGCTGCAGCCGACACGCGGCCTGATCCGCATGTTCGGCCGCGACATCTCCGAGATCCCGCGCCCTGAGTTGCCGCTRCTGCGCCGTCGTGTTGGCATCGTCTTTCAGGATTTCCGCCTTCTCGACCACCTGACGACATATGAGAATGTCGCCCTGCCGCTTCGCGTGCGTGGCAAGGACGAGAGCACCTACAAGACCGACGTGCTGGACCTGCTGAAATGGGTTGGCCTCGGCGAACGCATCAATGTTCTGCCGCCGGTACTATCAGGCGGTGAGAAACAACGCGCCGCGATCGCCCGCGCGCTGATGGACCGGCCGGAAGTGTTGCTTGCCGACGAACCGACCGGCAATGTTGACCCGCCGATGGCCAAGCGCCTGCTGAACCTCTTCATGGAACTCAACCGTCTGGGCACCGCAGTGGTGATCGCCACCCACGATCTCTCGCTGATGGACCAGGTGGAAGCCCGCCGCATGATTCTCTCGGAAGGGCATCTCGATATTTATGACTAAGACGCCCACCAGGACCCGCGCGAAAAAGGCACCTGCCGCCGTTGCTGCCCAGCAGCCCAAGCGGCCGGAGATGCGCGTGCGCCCGACGGCGCCGATCCTGCCGCCGACGAATATTCAGGGCAATGCGCTGATGGTGGTGATCGCCATCATGGCTTTCCTGGCCTGCCTGACACTCGGCGGCGTCAGCATGGTCCGCTCGACGGCGGCGAGTTGGGAAAGCCAGATTTCCCGGGAGATTACCATCCAGATCAAACCTGACGATAATCTGGATATGGACAAGGCCCTGATTAAGGCCCGCGATATTGCCCTGACCTTCGTCGGCACCAAGAGCGGCCAGATCGTTGACGAGGCCGCCACGGCGCGCCTTCTCGAGCCCTGGCTCGGCAGCGGACTGGATATCAAGGAACTGCCCGTGCCGCGTCTCGTCATCATCACCATCGATGAGAGCCGTCCGCCGGACTTCGCAGCGATGCGGGATCTTCTGAAAGAGAGCATTCCGCAGGCTTTTCTCGACGATCACCGCACCTGGGTTGACCGCCTGGTTGCGATGGCCCGCACCACCGTCATGATCGGCACCGGCATCCTGCTGCTCGTCTTCACCGCCATGGTGCTGACGGTGGTCTTCGCCACACGCGGGGTACTCTCCGGCAACCGCCACATCATCGAAGTGCTGCATTTCGTCGGCGCGGAGAGCTCCTTCGTCGCAACGGAATTCCAGAAGCATTTCCTGAAGATCAGCCTCAAAGGCTCGGCAATCGGCAGCGCACTGGCCGCACTCTTCTTCGCCGCAGCAGGCTTTCTGCAGAGCAGGACCATCGCCACACCCGAGACCGATCAGGCGACAGCTCTTTTCGGCACCTTTTCGGTCGGGGCGCTCGGCTATCTCGGCATCTTCGCGACTATGATTGTAATCGCATTGCTGACGACCGTGACCGCACGGCTCACCGTCATGCGCACGATCTATGAAATCGATACATTGCGCTCCGATCCGACGCGTGCGGACGGTATCGCGAATTAGATACCGCCATGCCGTTTTGCCATGAAAGCGTCTGTTCTGCGCCGCAATCAGCGTATAATCACGACTCATGACGATGGGCCATACGACACGCAATCCGATTCGCCCGGACCCGGAGCTGGATGGCCCCGATAGCGTCTCGCCGCGGCGTGGCCCGATTCGCCGCGTCTTGCGCTGGCTGGGCTTTTCCTGCGTGTTGATCGCCGCGCTGATCTTCGGCGGCTTTTTGCGCTTTGCAGATTCGGTGACGACCCTGAAGCCACCTGCCGAGCCGCGGGCCGACGCGATCATCGTGCTGACCGGCGGCTACCAGCGCATCGATCAGGCCGTAGAACTCCTGCAGAAAGGCGCAGGCAAGCGGCTGTTGATATCGGGCGCGCACCCCTCCACCACGCCAACGCAGATCCGCAAGATGACTCAAGGCTCGGCCGATCTCTTCTCCTGCTGCGTCGACATCGGTTACGACGCGCTCGATACGATCGGCAATGCAGAGGAAGCCTCGAACTGGATTCATGCCAAGGGCTACAGGAGCATTTTGGTCGTCACCAACAACTACCATATGCCGCGCAGCCTCGCCGAGCTCTCCTATGTCGATCCCGACATTCAATTCATCCCCTATCCTGTCGTCAATTCCGATCTGAAGACGCGCGATTGGTTCACCGATCCGAACGCACTACGCGTCATGCTGGCCGAATACGCCAAGTTGCTGCTGGCAGGTGCGCGCAACATCGTCGGCCTGCGTCATACGGGCTTGCGTTCTGCCAACCTGACCGGCCAGAGCTGAGGCTTTTACCCGCTCCGGCAATCAGACGCTTTTTATGGCGGGCAATATCGTGTAGGTCGGTCGGCGTGACCGTGCCTCGGGAAAGTTTCATGATCGCCCTGCGTTCCGTTCTGTTCAACACGATCTTCTACGCCAACCTCATCATCAGGATGATCGTGCTCTCCCCCTTTTACTTCATCGCGCCGCGCAAGATCGCCTACAGCGTTCCCAAGAACTGGGCGCGCTCGAACCACTGGCTGATGCGAGTGATCGTCGGCACCACGTTCGAGATCGAAGGCCTGGAGAACCTGCCTGACGGCAGCTACATCATTTCACCGAAGCACCAGTCCTTCTGGGACACTTATGCGCTGCTGCCCAACCTCAAGGACCCGGTCTATATCCTCAAGCGCGAGCTGATGTGGATCCCGCTTTTCGGCTGGTATGCCAAGAGGCAGCGCATGATCCCGGTCGACCGCGGCGCCCGCGGCAAGGTGATGGTGGAGGTGCTGAAGCGGACCAAGGAAGAACTTGCGACCGGCCGCCAGCTCATCATCTATCCCGAGGGCACGCGCCGCCCGCCGGGCGCCGAGCCAATGTACAAATATGKCATCGCCCGCATGTATCGCGACCTGCAGCTTCCTGTCGTACCCATCGTCATGCATCCCGGCCTGTTCTGGCCCCGCCGCAGCACCATGCGTTATCCCGGTCATTTCAAGGTGCAGATCCTGCCGCCCATCATGCCCGGCATGGATCCCGACGCCTTCTTTGCCCATCTGATCGACGTGACGGAAAGCGCCAGCGACCAGCTTCTGATCGACACGGTCGAACGCAACCCGCATGTGCCGCTGCCACCGACGGCGGTGGAACGGCTAGCCCAGCTGCGCAAGGCAAAGGCTGCAACGGCTTAAGCGGCGGCGCGCAGCCGCGTGACTTCCTCGACCACCTGTTCCAGCCACTGGTCGCGAATACCCATGTCCTTCAGATGGGAAAGTGTATTGAAGACATAGGCATCGTTCGGCCCTGACTGGCCGACCGACACATTGACGACCCGCGCTGCGGCAAACGCATCCAGCGCGCCGGCGTATTGCTCATGGGCGCGGTCGACGACATAGGCGACCGCCTGCGCGCTGCGGCCTTCCGGAAGTTGCAGCCGCAAATGCTTTTCCAGGTAGACATTGGTGACGAGTTCGCGGGCGCGCAGATAGTCGATGACCTCGTCCCACTTTTCCGGTGCGACGCGAAAAGCCATGCCGCGGCAGGCGCCGCCCCTGTCGAGGCCAAGAACGAGACCGGGATTTTCACGGCTGCCGCGATGAACGAAAGAACGGACGCAAAGCGAGCGCCGATAGCCGTAAACCAGGGCTTGCGATCGCTCTACGAATTCGAAGCCCGGATTCCACATCAACGAGCCGTAGCCAAATACCCAAAATTCGTCCATATCGCACGCCAGATCAAAATCAGATTTCGTTTTCACCATTGGAGAACATCATGGCAGCGTCAAGCCAATCCGGCAGCGGCCAATACCGCAGCGGTAGGAAATTCTGGTTGCTGGGCGGCGCCATTCTTCTGGTGATCGCGCTTTATACGGGCGGCTGGTTCTATGCGGCCTCCGCGCTGAAACAGACCGTGCTGACCGCAATCGCACCCCGCGCCGATGCTGGCGTCAGTGGCGAGTGCTCCGGCATCGAATTCCGCGGCTTTCCTTTCCGCATCGGACTTTTTTGCTCCAAGGTGGATGTGGACGATAATGTGAACGGCATCTCGGCCACCTTCGGGGCGCTTCGCTCCGCCGCCCAGGTCTATGCCCCCGGCCATATCGTCTGGGAACTCGACGCGCCGGCCGAAATCCGCACCGCGCAGGGCCTGACGGTCAATGCCCAATGGGACAATCTGCAATCGAGCCTCACGACCAAGGCGCAGGGCATCGACCGCACCTCGACCGTGATTGATGGATTGAAAGCGGTGGCCGTCTCCTCCTTCACCGGACAGACCGTGAATTTCGATGCCGCCCGCACCGAAATCCACCTGCGGCAGAACGGAGCGGATCTCGACGGCGCAATCTCGGTCGAAAACTCCAATGCCGCGATCAAGGACTGGCCCCAGGTCTTCCCGAAATTCTCCGCCAGCGCCGATCTGACGCTAACAGGCAAAGCCGGTATGATCGACGGCACCGACAAAGAGGGTATCCACGGCTCGCAGGGTGAGCTTCGCCGGATCGTCGCCGATATCGGCGACGGCAAGGTGATGACCGTCTCCGGCCCCTTCGCCTTCGACGAACAGGGCTTCCTTTCCGGCAAGTTCAAGCTGGAGATCGAACAGCTCGGCCCGTGGGGCACAAGCATCAAGCAAGCCTTTCCCGAGGTGGCTTCGACCGTCGATACGGCAACGAAGCTCCTGAAGGCACTTGCCGGCGGTGGCGACAAGGTTTCCGTCGATCTCGTCGTCGATCACGGCAACGCAACGGTGAGCGGCTTCATCCCGCTCGGCAAGATCCCGCCGATCTAACCGATCGTCTTGAGGAAAAACACTTCCGGCACCGTCTGGATGCCGGGGAGTCCGATCGATCCTGTCTCGGAAAAGCCGTTGCGCCGATGCCAGTCCTGCGGGCGGCTCTCGTCGCATTCGCTCGACGTCATCAGGAGACGCGCGCCGCTCTCGCGCATTTCCTTCTCCCAGGTGAGAAACAGTGCCGTCCCGACGCCGGACCGGCGATGGCCATCCAGCACGCGGATCATTTCCATGTAGGGGATCCTGCCCCAAAAGCGGGAGAAACGCAGGAAGCCGACAATCTCAGCCTGCTCGCGGGCGATCAGATATTCGCCGAGATCGATGCAGCGAGAAATCCAGGCCTCGCCGACATGGCTGTCTTCGCGGAACAGCCATTCCTTGTCTTTCCGGCCCGGTTTCGCGATCTCCACCACGAGACTATTTCTTTTCCAGCAGATGCGGACGACCGAAGTCCGGCGCATCCACATCCTGGCCCGCCTGGACGATCGAGCGGCGGATGGCGCGGGTGCGGGTAAAGAGTTCGAAGATCTTGTCGCCCTCGCCCCAGCGGATCGCCCGCTGCAGATAGGCAAGGTCCTCCGAGAAACGCGCCAGCATTTCCAGGATCGCATCGCGGTTATGCAGGCAGACATCGCGCCACATCGTCGGATCGGAGGCTGCGAGACGCGTGAAATCGCGGAAGCCGGAGGCGGAATATTTGATGACTTCCGATTCCGTTACGGTCTCAAGATCGTCAGCCGTGCCGACAATATTGTAGGCTATGAGATGTGGGAGATGGGAGACGATGGCGAGCACCTTGTCGTGGTGCTGGGCGTCCATCTCATCGACCTTGGAGCCGAGCGCTTCCCAGAAGCTGCGAAGCGTCTTCAGCGCGGTCGGATCGGTTCCTTCGAGCGGCGTCAAGATGCACCAGCGTCCCTCGAACAGGCCGGGAAAGCCTGCATCCGGGCCGGACTTTTCCGTACCTGCGATCGGGTGGCCGGCAATGAAATGCACGTAGTCAGGCATATGCGGCTGCATCTGCGCGATCACGGAAGCCTTCGTGGAACCGACGTCAGTGACGATCGCGCCAGGCTTGAGGGTATTGGCGATCTCCTTCGCCACGCTTTCGGAAGCGCCGACCGGCACCGATACGATAACGAGATCAGCGTCCTTTACCGCGTCGGCAGAGGAGGTCGTGTAACGATCGCCGAGATCAAGCTCTTCGGCGCGCTTCAGCGTCTCGGCGCTCCGCGTAGCAACGACGATTTCATTGGCAAGGCCCAGGCGCCTGATGTCATGGGCAAGGGAGGAGCCGATCAGGCCGATACCGATCAGGGTGATGCGATTAAACTGGACTGTCATGCCTTGCGTCCCATGAATTCGCCGAGCGCCTCGATGACACCGCGATTGGCCTCTTCAGGACCGATGCTCATACGTAGAGAGTTCGGAAAGCCGTATGCGCGAACCGCGCGCAGAATATAGCCGCGGCCCGTCAGGAATGCATCGGCATCGGCGGCCCGCTTGCCATCGGCATCAGGGAAATGAATGAGAACGAAATTGGTGACCGACGGGGTGACCTTGAGGCCGAGAGCTTCAAAAGCATCCGTCAGCTTCTCTATCCACAGCTGATTGAAGGACACAGCGTCCTGAACGAAGGATTGGTCGCGGATCGCTGCAGCGCCCGCCGCGATCGCCGGCGCATTCATGTTGAATGGCGCGCGCACACGCTGCAGCGCATCGACGATATCGGCCGGCGCATAAATCCAGCCGATGCGCAGCGCCGCGAGGCCATAGGCCTTCGAGAAGGTGCGGGTCATGACGACGTTTGCATTCGAGGAGACGACCTCGATACCGGCCTCGTAATCGTTGCGGCGGACATATTCCGCATAGGCCGCATCGARCACGAGGATAACGTGCTTCGGCAACCCGGCCTGCAGGCGGCGGATTTCGCTGACCGGAATATAGGTGCCCGTCGGATTGCCGGGATTGGCGATGAAAACGATCTTCGTCTTCTCCGTCACCGCCGCAAGGATCGAATCCACGTCCACGGTATGGTCTTTTTCCTTGACCACAACAGGCGTCGCACCTGCCGCCATGGTCTGGATCTTATAGATGAGGAAGCCGTGCTCGGTTACGATGCTCTCGTCGCCGGGACCGAGATAGACATGGCAGAGCAGGCCGAGCAATTCGTCGGAACCATTGCCGCAAAGGATGTTTGCCGGGTTGAGGCCATGCACGGCGGCAATCGCCCCACGCAGCTCACGCGCCTGTCCATCAGGATAGCGCTCGAGATTGTCTGCGGCCGCCTTGAATGCGGCGATCGCTTTGGGGCTCGCACCGAGTGGCGTCTCGTTGGAGGAGAGCTTGTAGACGCGGGCCACGCCCGGCGCATGCTCCTTGCCGGGCACATAGGCAGCGATTTCAAGAATACCGGGACGCGGAACGGGCTTGCTCTTCTCAATGCTCATGGATCGACCTTGGAAATTGCCGCAAAGCCGGCGAAAGACTTGAGTGCAATTAAAGCGGAATGGCGATTTTGTCGAGTGCTGCAGCGCTTAGCGGCTGCGTGTGGTCGGCACCCCGTGCGGCGCAAGCACGGGCACAAAAACACGTCGCGAGGCGCGTGCGGCGACCGGCAGGCCCTGATAGAGCCGCTTCTGCGCCTCGACGATGATGACGCCCGAAAAAGCCGGCCAGAGCGTGCGGCCGATCCGCTCGAAGCCGCGGCGCAGGCGCAGCACGGCGCGCAGTTTCGACGGCGGGAAGAATAGCGCCTCGGCTGTGGCGCCCGGCGTGAAGTTGGTCTCGCGCAGCAGATGGGTCAGCTGGCCGCGCGAATAGGGTCGACCCGAACCGAAAGGTGTATGTTCCATGCGCGCCCAGACCCCGCGGCGGTTTGGCACGACGATCACGAGCCGCCCGCCCGGCGCCAGCACCCGCCAGAGTTCCTTCAGGGTCTCGCGTGGGCTTTCGGCAAATTCCAGGGAATGCACCATCAGCACCCGGTCGATCGAGGAATCCGGCAGCGGCAATTCCTCGTCAAAGATCAATGCGGTGGAAGAAAGCGAACCGACAGGCCAGTTCACGGCCCCTTGTCCCGCGGGCATGAAAGCGAAGGTGCGTTCCGTGTCGGCCTGGAACCGGTCGAGGAAGGGCACGGAATAACCAATGCCCACAAGCCGCTCCTGCGGCAGGCGCACCCAGAGCGACGACAGCGCCATGGCAATCGACTGCTCGGCCATGTGTCCAAGCTCAGAATGATAGAATTGGCGAAGGTCGACGATATCGGCGTGCATTATGCCAAATGTTATCAGTGACCGGTTGGACTTCAAGGCCGGAATCTCTACATTCCCGGTCAGTTCGAGGGATAAGGGACTATTTGAACGATGAAACCTTTGGAATTAGAAGTTTTTCTCTGCCGCAGCGACAATTTCGGCGTTCTCGTCCACGACCCTGAAACCGGACAGACCGCCTCGATCGATGCGCCCGATGCGGCGGCCGTCGAAGCCGCTGCCGTGCGCCGCGGCTGGAACATCACCCATATCTTCACGACCCATCACCATATCGACCATGTGGAAGGCAATCTGGCGCTGAAGGAACAGTACGGCCTGGAGATCATCGGTCCGGTCAACGAAGCGGTGGCAATCCCCGGCCTCGACAAGACGATGGGCGATGGCGACAGCTTCCTCTTTGGCGATCACACGATCAACGTCATCGAAACGCCCGGYCATACGGCCGGCCATATCTGCTACCACTTTGCCGACGACAAGCTGCTCTTTGCCGCCGACACGCTGTTTGCGCTCGGCTGCGGCCGTCTGTTCGAGCGTCCCGCTGCCGACATGTGGCATTCGCTGCAGAAGCTTGCGGTCCTGCCGGACGAAACTGCCGTTTATTTCGGCCATGAATATACGCTTTCCAACGCCCGTTTTGCGGTCACCATCGATCCCGGTAACGAGCGCCTGAAAAGCCGTGCGGCGGAAATCGAGGCATTGCGCGCCGAAGGCAAGTTCACCATTCCGACAACGCTGGCGCTCGAAAAGGAAACCAATCCCTTCCTGCGTGCGGCCGATCCTGCCATCCGCCGCAACCTGCTGATGGAGGGCAAGACCAACGAAGAGGTCTTTACCGAAATCCGCAAGCGCAAGGACAATTTCTAGGACATGACCGGAAAAGAGCTCACCCCCGAGAAGATCATCCGCGAGCTTAGCATGCAGCCGCACCCCGAAGGCGGCTGGTATGCACAGACCTTCCGCGATACCAATGGCGGCGAACGCGGCCATTCGACGGCGATCTATTATTTGCTCGCAAGGGGAGAGCGCTCGCACTGGCACCGTGTCCATGATGCGGCAGAGGTCTGGCACTACTATGCCGGCGCCCCGCTCGCGCTGCACCGCTCCGGAGACGGTCGCCACAGCGAGACGCTGAAGCTCGGCACGGATATTGCCGGCCCGAACAGGCCATCATCCCTGCCAATTGGTGGCAATCGGCCGAAACGCTCGGCGACTATACGCTGGTCGGCTGCACGGTGGCGCCCGGCTTCGAATTCTCCAAATTCGAGATGGCGCCGCCTGACTGGAAGCCCGGCGCTTAAGCTTGTTCCGCCACCGGCTGCACCTGCGGCTTGCGGCGGAACATTTCTTGCGCTGCCAGCACCGCGCCGCCGGTGATCAGCAGGCAGGCAAGCACAATACGCCAACTGGGCTCGGCAATACCGAAGACGGTCAGGATCAGCGTCGACAGCAGCGGCGCGGCATAACTTGCGGCACYGAGGATCTGGATATCGCCGTTCTTGACGCCATAATCCCAGGCATAGAAGGCGGCCCCAACGGGGAAAAGGCCGAGGCCGACCACGGCAAGCCATTCGAAGTTTGTCTCCGGCCACACCGTTGTCTCAAGTCCCAGATGGCAGAACAGCGAAAGTACCGATGTCGCAAGGCAGAAGCCGGTGACGACATCGGTCGAGACGGCGTCGAAACGCCGCGTCAGCAGCGAATAGCCGGACCAGGTGAAGGCACAGAGGAAAGCCGCCCCATAACCGACGGCATAGGCGCCATCGAAATCGATGCCGTTGCGCCCGACGATCATGAAGGTGCCGCATAGACCGGCCAGAGCGCCGACAATGTGATACCAGCGCAGCCTCTCGCCCGGCAGCAGCGCCGAACCGACGACGATCAGCAATGGCCAAAGATAGGCAATCAAACCCGCCTCGACGGCCGGCGCATTCCTGAGCGCCGTGAAATAGAGGAAGTGATAGCCGAACAGACCGGCAATGCCCGTGATCCAGACCTTTGCCGGCTGCTTCAGGAGGGCGATACGCGACGGATTGAGGATGAGCACGAGAATGCCGGGAATACTGCCGATGGCAAAACAGATGGTCGAAAGCTGGAACGGTGGCATCTTGCCGGAGGCGGCCGTAAAAAGCGCCAGGAATGACCACATCAGAATGGCCGTAAAACCGATCAACGTCGCCCGAAGTTTCACTCGTCCCCCTCGCGGAGACTTACGAAGGCTCCGTCAGCTGTTCCCGCCGTATTTCACAGCCGTGATCGTCACCGTCCCGTATTCCGTGGGAATGCGGACGTAGACCGGAGCATATACATTTGCCGCCTGCGCCTTGGCAAACCAGATTTCCATGCGATTGCTCTTGCTGAGGTAGACGAGATCCTTGCGGCCCTTTTTGTAGCCGGAGCGCGGAATGAAGCGCACGCCGCAGACGGTCGCCTTGCCCTTGAAGCCGTCGGTCGAAAAATTCTCATCGCCCTTCGGCGAAAGCACGAGGTCCATGCGCGTCTCGCCATCGAAGATCGGCAGCTTCTGTGAGCAGACGTCGGTATCGCCCGTGAAGATAAGGCCTGAGATCGGGTCAAGCACGGCGCGCATATCGCCCTCTGTTACCGGAATCCATTCCTTTGGCCGGCGCGGCTCCGGTGTCGTCGTGGCCGAAACGATATTGCCGTTGCGGTAGCTGACCTCATAGGTGCGAACCTTTTTGCCGGTCTTGTAATAGAGGACGTATTTTGCAGCCTGCAGCCGGTCATCGCGCACCACCCCGGTAACGCTGGTCTTGGCCAGAATATCGGTGACGAGATCAGCAAGGCCGGCCGATTTGATGTCGCCGTCGATTTTGTAGCTGTGATCGTCTTCTATCTTGGTAAGAAAGGCCGCCCGCGCAATCGTCAGGCCGGCAAGGGCCACCCTGTATTCCGTACGGTGCTGTATTTCGCTCGCACCGGCCGGCAAGGCCAGAAGAGCCGCAAGTGCCGAAACTAGAATCCGTCTGCCCAGATGAGCCATGGTGAGCGCCTTGTCTTGCCGGGCTGCTTGCGCCCTTGCACTTCGGTCTATACTCCTGCCGCATTGCGAAGAAAACAGCAGCTTTTTGACAGAATTGCGGGAAAGGCCAAGGTTTGGCTTGACGCGCGCGGCCTGCCTGACTATAGAACCGCAACTTTCCAATCATGGCCTGATGGATTGCGCAGTCGGTTTTTGCCGGATTGTCATTCGATGGCCCGAGAAAAACAAGAATAGGTGTTCCATGTCCCGCGTGTGCGAATTGTCCGGCAAGGCAGTCCTGACTGGTAACAATGTCAGCCATGCCAACAACAAGACCAAGCGCCGGTTCCTCCCGAACCTGTGCCAGGTTACGCTGATCTCCGACGCGCTCGGCCAGCGTTACCGTCTTCGCGTTTCGGCTGCTGCTCTTCGTTCCGTCGAGCATCGTGGCGGCCTCGATGCCTTCCTGCTGAAGGCTAACGAAGGCGAACTTTCGATGCGCGCTCGGCTGCTGCGTCGTCAGATCGTCAAGAAGACCGCAGAAGCGGCAGTTGCTGCTGCTTAAGGTTCGGCCCCAAAGCCGCTACCCAAGTCTTCCAAAGGCTTTCAAAGGCTTGAACGGATAATATCCGCACGAGCCTTTTGCTTTGCCGGCCTGGCTCTAATTCCAGGCTGAAATCTCACTCGAACTGGTGGCATCACCCAGGATAAAAAAATGCTGACGACCCGCCATACCCTTATCTATGTCGCCCTGATGACGCTCGTCGTCGTCGCCTCCAACTTTCTCGTTCAGTTTCCGCTGAACGCCACGGTTGCCGGCATCAATCTCGCCGACATCCTCACCTGGGGCGCCTTCTCCTATCCGATCGCCTTCCTGATCACCGACCTGACGAACCGCCAGTTCGGTCCGCAGGCTGCGCGCAGGGTGGTCTTCGCCGGCTTTGTCGTCGGTGTCGCCCTTTCCTTTTTCACCTCGGTTCCGCGTATCGCAATCGCCTCCGGCTCGGCCTATCTTGCCGGCCAGCTTCTCGATATCGCCGTCTTCAACCACCTGCGTCGTCAGGCCTGGTGGCGCGCGCCGCTCGTCGGCTCGCTGATCGGCTCGGCGCTGGATACGGTGATGTTCTTCTCGCTGTCCTTTGCCGCCTTCTTCGTTTTCCTCGGTCCGAACGAGCCCTTTGCGCTGGAAAACGCGCCGATCTTCGGCGTCCTCTCGGCGGAAGCTCCGCGCTGGATCTCCTGGGCGCTTGGTGATTTCTCGGTGAAGATGCTCGTCGGCCTGGTGATGCTGCTGCCCTATGGCGCGCTGATGAACGTGCTGCGTCCTGTGCAGGCGGCCACAACGCGGTAACGTCGCGCCGCGATCCCTCATCGTTGGATCGGCGACAGGGCCTTCGGCACCAGATCGCTCCTGTTTACCAATCCATGCTTTGTATCCTCGCCGCTCGGTTCGGCGAGAGCCACTTCTGGTCAAGCGATCCAGGAAAACGCTCCGACCATGAAGGATGGATGGACTGGCTGCGGTCCCCTCTGCAGCCAGTCTTCCTGACGGATGTCCTTCCTCTCTCTTCGCCGGACAAAGGAAGCGTCGAATACCGACGTCAGCAGACCGGATGTCTCTTTGCGACGATGGCGGGATGCCAGAGCACCTCCGCAACAAGCTGTTCAACAGGTAGCAATGAATCTAGCCGCAAAACCGGCTTTGTCATCGTCATCAACCACTCCTCATGTGCAACGAGACTGCGACGCTCCGCCCCTGCCGTATCGTAGCTCTCCGCCCATTCCATGAATTCACGGCTTTGCGCCGCCATGTCGCCACCGGGCCTGATCCTTTCGCCATAGCGGGCCTCCTCGCGCCGGCGGATACGCTCCATACGCACCATGGGATCGACCGTCAGGAACACCACCAGGTCGTAAAGCGGCTCGAATTCCGCGCCCCATTTGATCGCCGAGCCGGAAAGCACCCAATCGGCATCGGGCAACGCCTCTTGCCTGAGCATCGCAACGCGAGCCCCGACCTCGCGCTGCATCGTGAAGGGCGGATCGGTCGGCATCCAGAAGAAATGGTCGGTATCGAGATGACGGACATCAAGCTGTTCGGCCAGCGCCAGGCCAAGCGTGGTCGTGCCGGAACCCGAGGCTCCCGTGATATGGATACGCATGATACGCTCTCTTAAGGGGTAATATCCGCGAAGGAATGGACCGGATAGCGCAGAGTTATGACAGCCGTTCGACGGCCGCTCAATCGACCAGTCGGAACTCCAGCATCAGATTTCTCTGCAGGATGGAGTGATTGTCGTCAGACACCAGGATGACATGCGTCGTGCCATCGGCGGCCTGGAAGGTATCGATCCCTTCCATATTGTCGATATTGTAATTGAAGTTACCCTCGACGAGCAGCTCACCGTTCACGATGGCGCCGGGCTTGATATCTGCTCCCTTGATGCGGCGAATGCGCATGCCGATACCTTCGGCCATATTGAAGCGCCGCTCCAACAGAAGCAGGTCTCCGCCCGGCAGGAAGGCACCGTCGGTCACATCGAAGCTGCCATCCTTCTCGACCGCGAACTGCCCCTTTAGCGGCCCGTCCAGAATAGCCGCAAGCCGGTTGCCATCCTCGTCGAGGCTTCGCTCCGTCACAATCACGGGCGCGCCTTTCAATGGGCTCGAGGCGGAGGCTACGACAACGGTTTCAATGCCACGGTTTGCCCGCATCTCGTCCCGGGGAATGAGGATCCCGACCGTCGATAAGGATCGCGAGTCGAGAAAGCCGGGGTCCGGATAGATGTCGACGCGATGGTCCTGCTCGAAGGAAACAAGAATCCGGTCGCCATCCAGTGCGAGGCCTTCGGCATCCATAGGCCCCTTGCCCTCATAGGTCCGGCCGACGCGATTCCTCATCGCCGTGATCTCGACGCCGGAAAGGCCCGAAAGCCTGCCCTTGGCATCGCGTTCGATGCTGCCGGTCAGCCAGTGCCCGGTATCGAGAACGCCGACGAAACTCTTGCCGTCAGGACGCATGCGGATGGAGGAAAGGGAGCCGAAGAGGGAATTGCTCGACACCATCTCCAGCCCGCCGATAAATTCCAAAGGGCCGAAGCGGGTTTCGTCGCGACCGATATGGAAATCAGAAATCTTGCGGCTGATGATCTTCGCAGGCTCGCCCGCATAAGCGCCGGACAACCCCGTCGCGAGGGCAAGGACGACCAGAGCCGCGCGAGACAGATTTTCAAACGCCATGCGGAGTGTTTCCCCGAGATCGCATCAGCCGGCGCGGCGCAGGCGACCACCGCGCGGCTGGGCGGCGTGATCCTCGAACAGTTCTGCAAGCTGCTCGGTCATGGCGCCGGCAAGCTCGTCCGCATCGACGATCGTCACGGCACGGCGATAGTAACGCGTCACGTCATGACCGATGCCGATTGCGAGAAGCTCGACGGGCGAGCGCGTCTCAATCTGCTCGATTACCGCACGCAGATGCCGTTCCAGATAATTACCTGGATTGACCGACAGCGTGGAATCGTCCACCGGCGCACCATCCGAAATCATCATCAGGATGCGGCGCTGCTCGCGACGTGCGAGCAGGCGGTTATGCGCCCAGATCAGCGCCTCGCCGTCGATATTTTCCTTCAGCAGCCCCTCGCGCATCATCAGGCCGAGATTGGGCCGTACGCGTCGCCAGGGAGCATCGGCCGACTTATAGATGATGTGTCGCAGGTCGTTGAGACGGCCCGGCGTCTGCGGCTTGCCATTGGCCAGCCAGCTTTCACGCGCCTGCCCGCCCTTCCAGGCCTTGGTCGTGAAGCCGAGAATCTCGACCTTGACGCCGCAACGCTCCAGCGTGCGCGCCAGAATATCGGCGCAGGTGGCGGCAACCGTGATCGGCCGGCCTCGCATGGAACCGGAATTGTCGATCAGAAGCGTCACAACCGTATCGCGGAACTGCGTGTCGCGCTCCATCTTGAAGGAGAGCGCCTGCGTCGGATCGATGATGATGCGCTGCAAGCGGGCCGAGTCCAGATACCCTTCCTCGAGATCGAAATCCCAGGAGCGGTTCTGCTGTGCCATCAGCTTGCGCTGCAGGCGGTTCGCAAGCCGCCCGACTGCGCCCTGGAGATGGGCCAGCTGTTTGTCGAGGAAGGCGCGCAGTCGCTCCAGTTCGGCGGCATCACACAGCTCCTCGGCCTTGATGATTTCGTCGAACTCTTCCGTATAGATGTGGTAATCGACCTTTTCGTTGAAATCGGCAAAGGGCGTGTTCGGACGGCGGGTCTCACCCGGCGTCTCGGAATCGTCCTCGCCTTCTTCCATCATGTCGTCGTCGGAGATTTCGGCGCCTTCAGTTTCGCCGTCCTCCATCTGCTCGTCGGAGACTTCGCTGTCTTCGACGGGCGCGGCATCGCTGCCGGCGTCCTCGTCGACCTCATCCTCGTTCTGCTCGTCGCCCGTCGGCTGATCATCCTCGTTGGACTGATCGTCGGAGTCCGGATCGCTGTCGTCATCGCCATATTCCTCGGCCATTTCCATGGCCGACAGCATATTGCGGATGACCTTCGAGAAGGCCTGCTGGTCGTTGATGACGCCGGAGAGATTGTCGAGCTCGCTGCCGGCCTTTTCCTGGATAAAGGAACGCCAGAGATCAAGCACCTTACCGGCCGAAGCAGGCGCCTTCTGGCCGGTAAGCTTCTCGCGCACCATCATGGCGACGGCTTCGCCGATCGGCGCATCTTCCTGCCGTTCGATGCCGGTGAAATTTGCCTTGGCATATTTCTCTTCCGTCATGGAGCGCAGGTTTGCGGCCATGCCCTCCATGCGCAGCGAACCGATCGATTCGACGCGCGCCTGCTCGACGGCGTCGAAGATGATCCGCGCGTCGGAGCCCTGCGGCGCCATGGTCGAATGCACCTTCTCGTCGTGACAGGCGATGCGCAGCGCCATGGAATCGCCAAGGCCGCGCGTAACCGCCAGCTCATGCGCTGTCGGACGCTTGGAAAGCTCCGGCAGGCGGATGCGTTCGCCCGTCATGCCGGGGCGTTCATTGGCGAAAGCCACCTCGACCTGATCGTCGCCGGCGATTGCGCGTACGCAACCGGTTATCGCACGCCGCAACGGCTCGACATCGACAGGCGCGCCGGGCTTTGCTTTCGAATTGTCACCACGAGATGCCATGATCGACTGGCCTTATGCCCCCAGCACGATGTTGGCAGCGCTTTCCTTCAGCTCCACACCAAAGGCGCGCTGATAGTGCTCGGCCACCAGCGGACGCTCAAGCTCGTCGCACTTGTTGAGGAAGGTCACTCGGAAGGCGAAGGCGAGATCACCGAAGATCTCGGCATTCTCGGCCCAGGTGATGACAGTACGCGGGCTCATGACGGTGGAAAGATCGCCGTTCATGAAGGAAGCGCGCGTGAGATCGGCAACGCGGACCATCTTGGAAACCGTATCACGGCCTTCCTTGTCCTTGCCGAAGCTCTTCACCTTGGCAGCGACGATATTCACTTCATGGTCATGCGGCAGATAGTTCAGCGTCGAGACGATCGACCAACGGTCCATCTGCGCCTGGTTGATCTGCTGCGTGCCGTGATAGAGGCCTGTCGTATCGCCGAGACCGATGGTGTTGGCGGTCGCAAACAGGCGGAAGGCCGGGTGAGGACGGATGACGCGGCTCTGGTCGAGCAACGTCAGGCGGCCGGAAGATTCCAGCACGCGCTGAATGACGAACATCACGTCCGGGCGGCCGGCATCATATTCGTCGAAGACGAGCGCGACATTGTGCTGATAGGCCCAGGGCAGGATGCCGTCCTTGAATTCGGTGACCTGCAGGCCGTCCTTGACGACGATCGCATCCTTGCCGACGAGATCGATACGGCTGACATGGCTGTCGAGGTTGATGCGCACGCAAGGCCAGTTGAGGCGGGCGGCGACCTGCTCGATATGGGAAGACTTGCCCGTGCCGTGGTAGCCGGAGATCATCACGCGTCGGTTATGGGCGAAGCCGGCGAGGATCGCGAGCGTCGTCTCGCGGTCGAAGAGATAGTCGGTGTCGAGATCCGGCACATAGGCGTCGCCCTTGCTGTAGGCGGGAACGCGGATGTCGGAATCGATGCCGAAGGCCTCGCGGACCGAAACGGTGGTATCGGGCAGTTCGGAAATATCAAGTTCGATCTTGCTCATCATGTCTCCAAGGCGGGTGATGGCACCCGGCCATACTGTCTCAAGCCATTTCGCAACCATGACGCCGCGATATTCCGCGCCTGTCAGGTGGGAACGTCGGCGATACTTCTCCGGGACTGAAACGAAACCTCGGCGGGATGATGACCGCTGGCGAGCATTCTAGAAAGAGTCCCGGACAAGAAATGCCGCGTCCGGAAGGTCGGCAGAGGCGATGTCGGGAAAACGCACAAATATATGCCGCGATTGCCTGCGGCCTCAGCCGATGTGGACCATACCCGATTGAAGCTTAAGAGCAAGGACGGGAACTAACAAAAACCGTTCTGCTTCAATAATTGATAGGCCTGGATGACGGCACGGAAACGCTCTTCCGAGCCGCGGTCGCCGCCATTCGCATCGGGGTGATGCTTCTTGACCAGTTCCTTGTACCTGCTCTTGATCTCTGCGGAGGTGGCGTTCGCGGCAAGTCCCATCGTATCGAAAGCCTTGGCTTCCAGCGATTTCAGCTTGCGGGCCTGCGGGAAACGCGGGCCGCTGCCCTTGCCGCCACTTTCCTTCACGAAGCCGAACGGATCACGCACACGCGAATAGGCGCCGGAGCGAACCTCGGCATGCAGCGGGCTGTTCTTGGCATCCTTGTTGACGCCAACGGTCCAGGTGGGGCGATGGCCGGTGATCGCCTCCTTCTGGTAGCGCGCGATCTCACCGTCCGACAGGCCGGAGAAATAATTGTAGCCCTTGTTGTAGTCCTTGACGTGCTCGAAGCAGAACAAGAAGAATTGACCTTCCGCATTGCGTCCCACAGGAGCGCGATGCGTGCCTTTTTTGTCGCAGCCGTCCCACTGGCAGCTTGGAGGCGCCTGCTCGGGCTCCTGCTCTCGTCTGCGGCGCGTTCGGATGCGATCGAAATATTTGGAATCAAGTCTCATGACGGCGCTAATTATGGGGCTGCTGACTGATGACAACAAGAATTGACAAACGGGAATGTTGCTGGCTTGGTGGGAACCTTTTTCGCGAACTCAGAAGACCCGGTGATGACACTCCAGACCAGCATCGAAGAGAAGCTCAAGGCGACCTTTGCACCCGAACGCCTCTTCGTCATCAACGAGAGCCATCTGCATGTCGGCCACCAGCCGGACATCACGGGCACCGGCGAGACACATATGCGCGTTCGCATCGTTTCTGCAAAATTCGCCGGCATGTCTCGGCTGCAGCGCCACAGGGCGATCACCGACCTATTGAAGCCCGAGCTGGACGCAGGGCTTCATGCGCTGGCCGTCGAGCCGGCAGCACCGGGCGAACCGACGCGCTGGTAACTCTTAAAGCATTTCCAGACGCAAAGCCGCTGCAGACTTTTGCTGGAATTGCTCTTAGCGGATGATCAGCGCCGTGGCGTAGAGCCCGAAACCGAAGACGGTGTGGGCGAGCAGGTTCAGCACCCGCACCTTCGTGGGATTCGGCGTCTTAGAAGCCGCCCAGCCAAGGCCGAGACCCGGCTGCATCAGAAACCAGCCTGCGCCGACCGTGACGATGCCGAGGATCCAGGCCGGCAGGAAGGTTGGTGCGGCAAACCAGGCCGGGCCGACGAAGATCGCCAGCAGGATGCCGTAGAGAATGCCGACCGCATAGTGGCCGATCCAGCCGAGCGCCAGCTCGTTGGCATAGGGCGCGGCATCACCGATATCGTCGTGAAAGACCTTGCCCTTGCCGAGATGCCAGAACCAGCGGCCGGCAGGCGCCCAGTTCGGCGACGACGTCACACCGAGCTTTGCGAGCAGGATTGCCCAAATATCCATCAGGACGGTCGCCCCGATGCCGATGGCGACGGATCGCCAAATGATGTCGAACATGTCAGATCCTGTGGAATGAGCCGGCATCTGGAACTTCCATGCCGGCAATGGAGATCATAATCAGGCGGGTTTCGTCTCGTCTTCCCCGGCGGGGCGGATGCGCAGCTTGGTGATGCGGTTCTTTTCCCGCTTCATGACGACGAAGCGCTTGCCGTGGAAGGTAAAGGCCTGCCGCTCTTCGGGAATGGTCATTGATTCATGGATGACGAGGCCGGCGATCGTCGTCGCCTCCTCGTCGGGCAGGTTCCAATCGAGTGCGCGGTTGAGATCGCGGATCGGCACGCCGCCATCGACGACGATGGAGCCATCGGCCTCCTGCCTCACACCTTGCATGTCGATATCGTGCTCGTCGGAGATATCGCCGACGATCTCCTCCAGAATGTCCTCCAGCGTCACGATGCCCTGCACCTCGCCATATTCATCGACGACGACGGCGAAATGCTGCTTGCGGCGCAGGAAGGCATTGAGCTGATCTTCGAGATTGGTGCTGTCGGGCACGAACCAGGGCTTCTGGGCGATCTTCACGATGTCGAGCTGCTGCGCTTCCATGTTCGGTTCGGCGAGCGCCCGCAGCAGGTCCTTGGCATGTACGACGCCGATGATGTTGTCGATCGTACCGCGCCAGAGCGGCATGCGCGTGTAAGGGCTTTCGAGGATGGCCCGGACCACGGATTCCGGCGGATCGTCGGCGTTAATCGCCCGCATCGCCGTACGGTGAACCATGATGTCGGAAAGCTCGAGCTCGCCGAGATCGAGCACGCCGCCGAGGCGGTCGCGGTCGGCCTTCACCACCGAGCCTTCGCGATGCAACAGGTCGACGGCACCGCGCAGTTCCTCATGAGCCGACAGCATCGAGACTTCGCGCGACAGGGTGATGCCGAAGAGACCGAGGATCTGGCGTACGATTGCGTTGATGAAGGAGGAAAGCGGTCCGACAACGGCGACGAAGAGGCGGGTCGGTATTGCAACATTGAGCGCAAAACGCTCAGGCGTGGAGATCGCCCAGCTCTTCGGCAGAACCTCCGCGAAGATGACGAGGATGATGGTCATGGCAAGTGTTGCCAGCGCCACACCGGAATTGCCGAAGATCCCCAGAAATATGCTTGTCGCCAGCGACGAGGAGAGAATGTTGGCGAGATTGTTGCCGATCAGCAGCGCACCGATCAGCCGGTCGCGGCGCTCGATGAGGATTCGCACAAGACCGGCGCGTTCGTCGCCATTGGCTTCCAGCGTATGGATGCGGCTTCTCGAAACAGCGGTCAGCGCGGTTTCGGACCCCGAAAAGAAGGCAGACATCAGCACTAGGGCCACGATCGAAACGATCTCCGGCCAGTAGACCGATAAAAACGCCAGAGTGCCTTCGACTGTCATCAGGGATGCTTTTCCTTGAGAAAGCTGATCACTTCGGAAGCCGGCACGTTGTCCGCGACGAAGGACTGGCCGATGCCGCGCGTCAGAATGAAGGTGAGCTTGCCGCCCTTGACCTTCTTGTCCTGCGCGATCGCATCCATCAGCACCTCCGCCGGCGGYAGAGTGCCCGGAATTTCCGACACACGGGTCGGCAGGCCGACCGCCCTCAGATGCGCCTCGACACGGCGGGCGTCATCGGGGCTTGCAAGGTTCATGCGCGCCGAAAATTCATGCGCCAGCACCATGCCGATCGAAACGCCTTCGCCATGGACCAGACGGCTGCTGTCATAGGCGGTCGCAGCCTCCAGCGCATGGCCGAACGTATGGCCGAGATTGAGCAGCGCCCGCTGGCCGTTTTCCCGCTCGTCGGCGACGACGACATCCGCCTTGGCCTGACAGCTAATTGCAATCGCTTCGATGCGGGCCGAACCACCTGCAAAGACCGCCTGCCAGTTGTTCTCCAGCCAGGCGAAGAAATCCGGCTTGTCGATCAGTCCGTATTTCGCGACTTCGGCATAGCCGGCGCGAAATTCGCGCTTGCTCAGAGAATTCAAAACATCCGTATCGGCGAGCACGAGATCCGGCTGATGGAAAACGCCGATGAGGTTCTTGCCGTGGCGGCTGTTGATGCCGGTCTTGCCGCCGACGGAGGAATCCACCTGGGCGAGCAGCGAGGTCGGCACCTGCACGAAGCGCACCCCGCGCCTGATGATGCCGGCCGCAAAACCCGAGAGGTCGCCGATGACGCCACCGCCGAGGGCGATGACATAATCATTGCGTTCGACGCGGGCCTCGAGAACCTTGTCGCAGACATTGATCAGATGTTCAAAACTCTTGGTCTTCTCGCCGGCCGGCAAGACAACCTCTGCCGAGGCGATGCCCGCGGCATCCAGGCTTGCCTTCAATGCATCGAGATAAAGCTGCGCCACATGTTCGTCGGTGATGATGGCCGCCTTACGGCCCTTGAGCCGCGAAGCGATCTCGCCGCCGGCGCTGGCGATCAGGCCCGGCCCGATCAGGATATCATAGGCCCGCTCGCCAAGCGGCACATGGACCTTGCGGACGGCGGAAGCGGGAGTGATCGCGTTCATGATAATGCGCTTTCTTTCTGGGCCTCGACCATGGCTCTCAGCACTTCATCGGCCATGACTTCCTTTCGCACGTCGCGCGAAAGCACCGTGAGATCGGCCTCGGCATAAACGGGGTATCGGGCATTCATCAGATTTTCGAGCGTCTGCTTCGGGTTTTCGGACTTCAGCAACGGACGTGTATCGCGCTTGTTGACCCGGTCCCAGAGCACGTCGAGATCGGCCTTGAGCCAGACCGAGAGGCCGCCCTTCTTGATATGCCTGCGGGTGCGGTCGTTGATGAAAGCGCCGCCGCCGGTGGAGACGACGCGCGGGCCGCCCTTCAGCAGGCGCTTCATCACCCGCGTTTCGAGCGCCCGGAACTCTTCTTCTCCATAGGCAGCAAAAAGCTCCGTGATCGTCATCCGCGAAACGCGCTCGATCTCGATATCGCTATCGACGAAAGGGATGCCGAGCTGCTGCGCGACAAGGCGGCCGACGGAAGATTTTCCGGCGCCCATGAGGCCGACAAGGATGAGATTGCGTGAACCGAGCGCGGCGCGAGCTCTGTCTTTCAGACTGTCTGCAACGGAAACTGGGGGCTCACTCATCGGTCCATTCACACTTTGTTTGCAAACGGTATCGACAAATGCGGGTGTAGCGTCAAGTCGCGGGCAAGGGAATCATGGTCTCACTGCCGCTTCTTGCACTTGCAAACACGCTTCTTATAACAGAGGCAGAGTTCTAGGGAGTAGCCGGATGCCGAGCCTGATCCGTTTCCTGTCCGTTCTGGCGGTCATCGCCGGACTGATCTATGGAGCGATGTGGGCGCTCGCCACCTTCGTCGAGCCGCAGCAGCGAGACGTGACGATCCGCATCCCCTCCGAGCGGGTGAACCCGCCCTCGACGGGCACGATCAACACCACGAAGAAGTGACGCGATGAAGGATCTCGGCCGCGTCCATGTAGAATCATTTCTTGAAATGATGAGTGCCGAGCGCGGTGCCGCGGTCAATACGCTGCAGTCTTACGAGCACGATCTCGACGACCTGCGCTCTTTCCTGCACGGCCGCAGCATCCGTCTGACGGAGGCAGCATCGGGCGATCTTGGCGCCTATCTCGCCTCGCTGTCCGCGCGGGGCTTCAAGCCCTCCTCGCAGGCCCGCCGGCTTGCCGCCATGCGCCAGTTCTATAAATTCCTCTATGCCGAGGGCCTGCGCACCGACGATCCGACCGGTATTCTCGACGCCCCAAAGAAGGGCCGCCCCTTGCCGAAAACAATGGGCGTCGAGGAAGTGACAAAGCTGCTGACCCAGGCAGAAGCCGAGGCCGCCGACCTCAACCCCGGCCAGCTTCATCGTCTGCGCATGCTGGCGCTCCTGGAACTTCTCTACGCCACCGGCATGCGTGTCAGCGAACTCGTCTCGCTGCCCGCCCGCGTTCTCGATCAGGAGGGCCGCTTCCTGATGATCCGCGGTAAGGGCAACAAGGAGCGGCTGGTACCGCTTTCGCAATCGGCCATTGCCGCTCTGAAATCCTACGGCCGCATGCTGGCGTCTGAAAACGCCGCATCAAAACAGCCGCAGGAGAGCCCCTGGCTCTTTCCGGCCGCCTCGAAAGAGGGATACCTGCCGCGACAGGTCTTCGCCCGCGATCTCAAGAATCTGGCAATCCGAGCCGGCCTCACACCATCGATGATTTCGCCGCACGTCATGCGGCATGCCTTCGCCAGCCATCTTCTGGCCAATGGCGCCGACCTGCGCGTGGTGCAGGAACTCCTCGGCCATTCAGACATTTCGACGACACAAATCTATACGCATGTTCTGGAAGAACGGCTCCAGCAACTCGTCCATACGCACCACCCCCTTGCAAAACAGGCGAAAAAGCACGAATAGGACCGGCGACAAGGGGCGGAACCAGGAAACTGCCCCGCGCACAAGGAACGGAAACGCACCTCATGCACAACTATCTCGACTTCGAAAAGCCGATCTCCGACCTCGAAGGTAAGATCATCGAGCTTAAGAAGCTGGCGACGGAAGACGAAAGCATCGACACATCCGACGAAGTCGGCAGGCTCGAAGTCCGCGTCCGCGAGGCAATCGTCGAGATCTATTCGAAGCTGAACGCCTGGCAGAAGACGCAGGTCGCGCGCCACCCGCAGCGTCCGCATTTCGTCGACTATGCCAAGACCCTCTTTCAGGAATTCACGCCGCTTGCCGGCGACCGCAAGTTTTCCGAGGATGCCGCCATCCAGGCTGGCCTTGCCCGCTTCCGCGGCCAGCCGGTCGCCGTCATCGGCCAGGAAAAGGGCAACGACACCAAGAGCCGCCTGAAGCACAATTTCGGCAGCGCCCGTCCCGAAGGTTACCGCAAAGCGATCCGCATCCTCGAAATGGCCGACCGCTTCCAGCTTCCGGTCATCACCCTTGTCGATACCGCAGGCGCCTATCCGGGTGTCGGCGCCGAAGAACGCGGTCAGGCAGAAGCCATCGCCCGTTCGACGGAAATGTGTCTCGGCGTGAAGGTGCCGTTGATCTCGATCGTCATCGGCGAAGGCGGCTCGGGCGGCGCGATCGCGATTGCCACCGGCAATCGCGTCTACATGCTCGAGCATTCGATCTACAGCGTCATCTCGCCGGAAGGTGCAGCCTCCATCCTCTGGCGTGACTCCACCCGCGCCAAGGAAGCTGCGACCAACATGAAGATCACCGCCGAGGACCTGAAGTCGCTCGGCGTCATCGACGGCATCATCCCCGAGCCGCTCGGCGGTGCGCATCGCGATCCCGACAGCGTTATCGCCGCAACGGGCGACGTCATCGCCAATGCACTAGGCGAAATGGCCTCCCGCTCGGGCGAGCAGCTGCGCAACGATCGCCGCCAGAAGTTCCTTGCCATGGGCCGCAATCTGTAAAATCCACAGGCCGTTCCAGCCGATTGAGGCCAAACCTTGGCCACAATAATGTTATCTGTAACATCAGCGCTTGCAGGACACGTCCGCGCAAGTCATAGGCTGGTAAGGATTTATCAAGTATAAGCCGCCTATGATTCCGCGCTGAGCCCGGTTTCCGTAAGCGGGTTKGGTCGCATTATTGATGGGCTGATTGAATGCGCATACGTCATCTTGCCTATGTTTCGCTTATGGCGCTGGCTCTGACCGGCTGCAATGACGCATTGGAATCGGCCCAGGGCGTCGACCTTTCGACCGTCAAGAACAAGGTGGAGCAGCCGCTTCCCGCCCGTATCCTTGCAGACATGTCGGCCAAGGGCATGGATCGCAACTCGCCGATCATGATCCGCATCTTCAAGGAAGAAGGTGCGCTGGAAGTCTGGAAGGCGAAGACGGACAATCGGTTTGAGAAGATCGCCGGCTACAAGATCTGCGCCTGGTCTGGCAAGCTCGGCCCGAAGGTCAAGACCGGCGACCGGCAGGCGCCGGAAGGTTTCTACAACCTGAGCCGCGCCAACCTGAACCCCAATTCCAAATATTATCTCGCCATCAACACCGGTTTCCCGAACCGGTATGATGCCGTCAACGGCCGCTCCGGCAGCGATCTGATGATCCATGGCGCCTGCTCGTCGTCAGGCTGCTACTCCATGACCGACCAGCAGGTTCTGGAAATCTACGCCTTTGCCCGTGACGCCTTCAAGGGCGGCCAGGACAGCGTGCAGCTTCAGGCCTTCCCATTCCGCATGACCGCCGAGAACATGGTCAAGCACCGCCTCGATACGAATTACGATTTCTGGAAGATGCTGAAGGTCGGCTACGACAATTTCGAAGTCACCAAGCGCCCGCCGGAAGTGAATGTCTGCGAGAAGAAATACGTCTTCAACCAGCAGGCCACGAGCGGCGGCAGCTTCAATCCGGCCGGCGCCTGCCCGGCCATGTCTACGCCGCCGGCGCTGACGGCGGCGCTCGCCTCCTACGGCAAGACGTATGATGCCGATTATCAGACGGCGCTGAAGAAATACGACGGGCTTGCCTGGTACGACCCGACGGAAGCCGAACGCAAGGCTGTGGTCGCCAAGCAGCGCAAGGGCCGCGAACTCGCATATGCGCCGACCGGCACGTCGCTTGAGGCCGGCCGCATGGTCAAGGTTGCCGAACTCGAAGACATGATGGCCAATCAGGCCGCAAAGAGCGTGGCTGCAAAGACCGCAGCTGCCGCTACGCCGACGACGCAGGCTCAGGCCACGACCGTTGCCGCAGCACTGCCGGCAAACATCCCGGTACCGATGCAGAACCCGCTGGCCTATGCCGCGCCCGAGCCCGCGCCGCAGGAAACCGCCGACGCTACCAAGAAGCCGTTCTGGAAGTTCTGGGCCAGGAACTGATTGGCTTGGACGCCATTCTCTACGATCTGCGCGGGCTGAAATGCCCGCTTCCGGTCATCAAGACACGCAAGAAGCTGACGGCCATGCCGAGCGGCGCGCTGATCCTCGTCGATACCAGCGATCCGCTTGCCGTCATCGATATCCCGCATTTCTGCAATGAAGACGGCCACGAGCTCGTCAGCACAGAAAAGACCGAACGCGGCCACCGCTTCCTGATCCGTAAGGGCTAGAACAGCCCTATTGAAGTGGAGGGTGCCCCCTTCGCATCGAGCCCCCTCCGGAGGGAGCCCCCTCCGCAAAATGCCCAGATTCAGGAAGAGAGAGTGTCCCTTATGCGTCCGAACGGGCGCTCGGTGCTCTCGGTGGAGGGGGCGAACCTTCAATGGAGGGTGCCGCACCCTCCGGTTCAACCAATTGAAATATATGCATTTAAACAAGTGGAGGGGGCGGAGGAGCGATTTGCTCAAACATGCCGGAAGCCACTTATGCCGGCATTGATACAGGCGGTAYGCACGACGCTTGCGGAGAGTCTTGGAAATGCTCCCTCCGGCCCCCTCCGCGATCCAATCGCGCGGTTCTTGATGATCCGGGCCGACGCAACGCTTCAAAGCGCGTCGCGATCTTTCAGATCCGCATGCCCGGAATGGCGAGCGGATTGTCACTGAGCGCGGCGCGATCCGGTGTATCAATGCGCGGCTTGCCGAGGAAGGCATCGAAGAGATCTTTCACGAAAGCCTCAGGCAGATCCTTGGTGATCAGCACCATGCGCGTGCGCCGATCCTCAGGGTCCGGCCAGGCGGCAAGCCGCACCGGCGGATGGAAGATGCTCTGGACGCCGTGCAGCACCAGCGGGCGCTCCGGCCGGTCTGATGTGGCGATGATCGCCTTCATGCGCAGAAGCTTCTCTCCGTGCGCCGAACGCAGGAGATCGATGAACATTTCGAGCGCCATCGGATCGATTGCCTTTTCCTCGATGATCGAGAAGGAACGGATCGACGCATCGTGACGATTGATGTCGTGCGGGTCCTGATGCTCGTGGCCATGATGATCGTGATCGTGGCCATGATGATGCCCCTCGTGCTCATCCTCATCATGCAGCCAGCGGCGGACATCGGCGATCTTCGTCGCTGGGTCGTAAAGCCCGTTCACGAGCACGCGTGCCGAGCCGGCTTCATCGCTGTCGGCATCCATGAAAGCCGCGTACGGATTGAGACCGCGCAAACGCGCCATCAGCGCATCCGTATCGCCTTCTATGCTCTTTTTCGAGACAATCAGCCGATCGGCAACAGCCGCCTGCTTGCGCGCCTCCTCGTGATTGTCGAGCGTCTGCAGACCATTCACGGCATCGACGACAGTGACGACACCGTCGAGCTCGAAATTCTGCGCGATGATCGGATTGCCCATGATTGCCTGCATGACAGGAGCCGGATCGGCAAGGCCGGTCGTCTCGATGACCGCGCGTTTGACCGGCTTCACGCGGCCCGTCTGCACCGCATCAATCAGGTTTGCAAGGGTGTCGACCAGTTCCCCGCGCACGGTGCAGCAGAGGCAGCCGTCGGAAAGCTCGATGATGGAATCGCCGGAGCTTTCGACCAGCAGATGGTCGATGCCGACATCGCCGAATTCGTTGATGATGACGGCCGCATCCTTCATGGCGGGATCTTTGAGGATGCGGTTCAGAAGCGTCGATTTACCGGCGCCGAGAAAGCCGGTCAGGATCGTGACCGGGATCTTGTCGCTAAGCGTACTCATGGTTTTTCCTCAGAAGGATTTCGGCCGCGGGAGCGGAACAGGAACATTGGCGAGCGCTTCCACAGCATCGCCCTTGGCGGTCTTGTCGTTCTGCGCGACCGGCTGCGGATCCTGCCCGGGAATGAGGCCGGCGAATACGAATTGCGGCTCGTGATCCATTTCATGGATATAGGGCGACTGCACCTTCATGCGGCCGACCTCGTCGCGCGTTTCACTGCGCACCTTGGCGCCCTTGGCGCTGCAGATATCGGCCGTGATGTCGTTCACCTGGTCCTGCCCGGGCCCGTAAGGCTTCAGCGAGCCCAGCGTATCATTTGCCGCAAACTGCGAGGTGAAGCCCTTTTGCAGAAGGTTCGCGGTAGCATCGGCGCGAGCCGCCAGGCTGTCGGTGCCGAGCACGACGGACACCAGCGTCCGGCCGCTGCGCGTCGCAGAACCGATCTGGTTGAAGCCCGAGGCACAGATAAAGCCGGTCTTCATGCCGTCGGCGCCGGCAAAACGGCCGATCAGCATATTGATGTTCGGGACGTTCTGCTTGCCGTTCGTGAAGCCTTCCAGCGAGAAATAGCCGGCATATTGCGGGAAGTCGCGGCGCAGCGCCACCGACAGGATCGCGAGATCGCGCGCCGTCGTGTACTGTCCCTTGCCCGGCAGGCCGTTCGGATTGACGAAATGCGAATCCGACATGCCAAGTTTCACCGCTTCTGCATTCATGCGGACGACGAACGCTTCCTGCGTGCCGCTGACCGCCTCCGCAACGGCAACGGCAATGTCATTGGCCGACTTGACCATCAGGATCTTGAGCGCGCTGTCGAGCGTGAACTTCTGGCCCGGTTTAAAGCCCATCTTGGCCGGCGGCTCGGCGGCGGCCCGCTTGCTCATGACGACGGGCGTATCGAGGCTGATCTGGCCGGAGCGGATCGCATCGAAGACCGTATAGACGGTCATCAGCTTGGTCAGCGAAGCCGGATACCATTTGCGGAAGGCTTCCTCATGCTCCAGTACGCGACCGGTCTGCACGTCGACCAGAATATGCGGATTGGCCTCAGCAAGTGTAACGGACGAGACAAGAACCGCTGTTGCTGTCGCTATAAAAGAAAAGGGCCGCAAAGCGGCGAACAAACGATCGTGGCGCGTCGACAAGTGCTCGTCCTTCAGGGAATTATCTCGAAACCTTCCCCTATTTACCCTATATGGCTATGACATGGCAAAGGTCATTGACTAAGTTATTTCCAAGGCATCACACCCTTGTGATGCTCAGACAGGCCCCAGCATTTCATTCACAGGAAGCCAAGAATGCCGATTCTGAATAGAGCCGCCGAACTTCAGGACGAAGTTGCTGAGTGGCGCCGTCACATCCATGCGCGGCCGGAACTTCTCTTCGCAGTCGAAAACACGGCTGCCTTCGTTGCTGAAAAACTTAAGGAATTTGGCGTCGACGAGATCGTTACCGGCATCGGCCGCACCGGCGTCGTGGGGCTCATCAGGGGTAAGGGCGAAGGCGCCCGCACGGTCGGTCTGCGCGCCGATATGGACGCCCTGCCGCTCACCGAAATCACCGGCAAGCCCTGGGCTTCGAAAACACCTGGCAAGATGCACGCCTGCGGCCATGACGGCCACACCGCCATGCTGCTCGGTGCCGCGAAATATCTCGCAGAGACCCGCAACTTCAACGGCAATGTCGCCGTGATCTTCCAGCCGGCCGAAGAAGGCGGTGGCGGCGGCAACCTGATGGTCAAGGACGGCATGATGGAGCGCTTCGGCATCGAAGAGGTCTACGGCATGCACAACCTGCCGGGCCTGCCCGTCGGCCAGTTCGCCACCCGCAAAGGCTCCATCATGGCGGCGACCGACGAGTTTACCGTCACCATCAAGGGCCGCGGCGGCCACGCGGCGCAGCCGCACAGCACGATCGACCCGATCGCAATAGGCGCGCAGATCGTTTCGAACCTGCAGCTGATCGCCTCGCGCAGTGTCAATCCGCTGCGTTCGGTCGTCGTATCCGTCACGAAATTCAATGCCGGCTTCGCCCACAACGTCATCCCTAATGACGCGACCTTCGCCGGCACAATCCGCACGCTTGATGACGAGGTGCGCGCCCAGGCGGAAGCGCGCCTGCGCGAAGTCGTGGAAGGCATCTGCGCTGCCCATGGCGCCACAGCCGACATCAACTTCCACCGCAACTACCCCGTCACCTTCAACCACGCGGATGAAACGGAGCACGCCGTTGCCATCGCAACCGATATTGCCGGCGAAGCCAACGTCAATCCCGAGGTCGACCCGATGATGGGCGGCGAGGATTTCTCTTACATGCTGAACGCCCGCCCCGGCGCCTTCATCTTCATCGGCAACGGCGACACCGCCGGCCTGCACAACCCCGCCTACGACTTCAACGACGAGGCGATCGCCCACGGAATTTCCTACTGGGTGCGCCTAGCCGAACAGCGCCTCGGCGCCTGAGACGAAACGACATGAGAGACTGCAAAAAGGCTTGGCTTAACGCCAAGCCTTTTGTATGCATGGCATCCAAGTGGTCCCGTAGCTCAGCAGGATAGAGCACCAGATTCCTAATCTGGGGGTCACGCGTTCGAATCGCGTCGGGATCACCATTCTTTCACCGATATCTGGGCCGCCACTGAACTGCGCGTTTTGCGCCGGCCCCTGACACCGCCACCAGGATCCACCCGCCAATGAAGCCGATCGCCGCCCAGACGAGGCCGGCGAAGCTGACGGGCACGCCGGGCACGAAATCGCGCCAGGTATTGGCAAGGATCCCCTCATCGGCATTGCGCATCAGCACGAAGGGCTTGGCGACCGGCGCGGCGCTGCCGAGATCCGATTGCTGGGTGATGAGGCGCTCGTAGCGCTCCAGCGTGCTGCGCATGGAGATGCCGCGATCGCGCAGGAAATCGTCAGGTGAACGCGTGTAGGCATCAAGTGCCTGCTGGCGATCGAGATGGTGGTCGGTGGCCTGTTTCGTGAAGTCGTCGACGATGATCCTGAGTTCGTCGATCGCCCCGCCGATGCGCTGGCGATACTGCTGGGCAAACTCCGGCGCCTGCGAAAAAAGCGTGCCGCCGGCAAGCCCGACGACCAGTGTGATGCCCCTTCCGATCGGTCCCATGAGGATGCCTCCAGCTGTTCCTACACCAGAACGATTTTGAAAGGGCAAAGGTTGCCGCTGACACAATCGTTAACGCTATGTGATTGAACCGATTGGGCTTCGTCCGAGTTCATCAGCCGACCAACTCAGAAAGAGAGATTTGTCATGAAGAACATTATCATTGCTTCCACGCTTGCTGCAGCTTCCATTTTTGCAGGCGCACTGCCCTCGCAGGCAGCCAGCGTCACCATTACCACCGACAATGGCGGCCGGGGCTATCACCGTGCCGATGATCAACGGTACTACCGTCACCATATGCCGGCACGTCGCGTTTCACATGACTGCGTCACCCGGACGGAGCGGATCCACAGTCACGGGCATGTCGTAGTCAAGAAGACCCAGGTCTGCCGCTAAAGGCGATAAAACCCGGCTGGATATCCAGCCGGGTTTTACTTTTTTGAAGCATGAGGAACTTCGGAATTTTCTCTGCGTTTAAGCGACAGAACAGGAGTATCCGCCATGCGTATTCGAATGATTTTGCTTGCAATCGGTTTCGTCGTCAGTGGCCTGATGCTGGCCATCGTCCATCAGCCGCAAGGTCCCGCTACAGCAGCCAAGACCGATCGCCTTGTCGGCGAAAAGGCTCCGGCCGGCTTTCTGCCGGAACGTTTTGCCGGCTGATCAGCTGAGCGAAGGMTTGCGCGCCACGACATGGAAATATTCCTCTTCGGCCAGCGTCTCACCACCGAGCGGCCGACCCTCGACCGAAAAGAGCAGCTGCTCGCCGATGAAGCCACTTTCAGAAAGTTGCGAACGCAGTTGGCCTGGCGTCGTGGCATAGACCATGATGCCGAAATCATGGGCGCGATGCAGCAGGATCGCATGCTCGCCATGCCGCTGCTCCAGTGGCGCAAAGCGACGCTCGCGCACCAGCCCCACCGCATGCTTGAGGAGCCGGAAGCTCAGCTTCACCGGATGGTTGGACCAGACGATCGAGGAGCGCGCGCGATTTTCGCCAAAACCATGCCAATTGCGATTGAAGGTCGAAAAGGCGAACGTGCCGCCGGCCTTCAGCACGCGCGAGACTTCACGCAGGACCGATTTCCGACCATCGGCATCGACTGAATCGATACCATTATAGCTGAACACCACCAGATCGAAGGAACCGCTTTCGAAGGCCGAAAGATCGCGCGCATCCATATGTTCGAAACGAAGGCCCGGATAATTGGAGCGTGCGAGCGTGACCATTTCAGGCGTGTAGTCGATACCGACATAATCGCCGGCCTCCTTGGCGATGAGCGCCGCCGTGCGGCCGCCGCCGACGCCAATATCGAGGATGCGGCCACCCTTGGCATTCGCAAGGCCAATGCTCAGCACCGTGCGTTCGCCTTCATTGATGAAGCCGTTACTATTACGATAGTCGCGCCGGGAGAGCGGATTGCTCCATGTCCGGCGATTGATCACTTCCATCTGATGCATCGAAAAACCTGACTTTCCGGGGGCTATGGACTAGGCCCGAGCGTAGGTCAGGTGCCGAAGCCGGTAAACTTACGTAACGTTAATGTTTCGTTAAGGTTAACGCCGGGCGTTGCTTTTGGGTCAGCCGAGCAGGATACGGTTGTGCACCGTGTGCACGCCCTCGACGGTTTTTGCGACCGAAGTCGCCCGCTCGATTTCGCCGACAGTGCCGACGCTGCCGCTCAACACGATCTCATCGCCTTCGGCTGTTACCTCGACATCGGCGGCGTCGATACCGCCGGCGATTGCCAGCGCATTGGCAACGGCGGCCTCCAGCGTCGCGCGATTGGCATATTCCGCCTCCGCTTCCGGTTCACGCCCGTGAAATGTCGGTTCCTTGAAAACCATTGTCCTGTCCTCCGTAATGATGCGGAAGAAACGCCCGGCAATGGACTTGGTTTCGCCTACCAGCGAAGCTGATAGTTCAGATTGATATTTCCCGTCCGTCCCGTCGACAGCGGATCGGATATCGAAGCGGTCAAGCCGAGGTCGGGCAATATATTCTGGCTGACGGCGACAGTGCTGGAGAAATCGCCGTTGAAATCGCTGACGCTGCTGCCGGCCGAAATCGAGGTGCCGGTCCACGGATAGATCAGCTTGACCGCCTGTGAAGCAGATATCGTCGCCTGCCGCGTATCGATAGCGTTGTAGCCGAGACTGACGGCACGCGTCGTCTGCATGTCGAGAGAATCCGACAGGATCCAGCTTCGCGAACGGCTGAGCATCAGCGCGCCGCTGCCGCGCAGAGTATCGACTTGCAGCGTCACATCCTGCTGCGCACGGGTGGCAGGCGTGGCGCTCACCTTTTGCAGCCTGCCCCACAGCATCGCCTGCCCTGAATCCGGCAGCGGCGCTCCGCTTTTGTCGGAGGCAAGCGCCAGATCTGCGCCGGCGCTGGTCTCCCATTCCATCGGCAGGCGAAACCCGACCGTCGCCTTGTAGGACCGGCTGGAGACCTTCACCGGCGACCAGATCAGCAGGTCATCGGCAAATGCCGGCTTCACCAGTGGAAATAGAGCAAAAACAAAGCATGCGATCTTTATTCTGGACATGATTTTCGATCGTTTTGAACTCGCACTCCTGTCACACGCCGATAGGCGCAGAGCGGACGTGGAAGCGCTCGCGTCGAACGCAATGAAGGATGGCGCAAACACGCAATCCCGGCTTGGTCTTCGATTTTTGCTTGGCCCATGGCCAGTGGCATAATTGCCGGTTGCTCGTCAGGCGCCTCGGCACCCAGCGGAATTGCCTTTGCGGCCAGCAACTGGCCGCGGCAATATTCGTCCCCACGAGGACTGTTATCAGGATCACATCACGGCGAAGCTATGTAAACCCCTCTGGAGTTGAAATTTGCTGCACCGCACACTTGCTGCCCCTTCCGATCCCCTGTAGAGCCGGTGGCAAATGTGCAATTTCTTACGAAATCGACCATGATGACGGGCAAAATCGCGCCTCGGCGCCTTAGTATTTTCGGTTCGACTGGCTCGGTCGGCCAAAATACGCTTGATGTCGTCGGTCATCTGGGCGGTCGGCAAAATTTCGAAGTTTCCGTCCTGACCGGCAATGGCAATGTGGAACTGCTGGCCCAGCAGGCAAAATCCGCCGGCGCCCGGCTCGCCGTCATCGCCAATGACCGCCATTACGAATCGCTGAAGAGCGAGCTTTCGGGCAGCGGCATCGCAGTCGCCGCCGGTAAATCCGGGCTGATGGAAGCCGCAGACCGCGAAGCGGATTGGGTGATGGCCGCCATCGTCGGCACGGCCGGCCTTGCACCGACACTGGCTGCAGCGCGACGCGGAGCGGATATCGCGCTTGCCAACAAGGAGTGCCTGGTCGCGGCCGGCGATCTTTTCATCGAGGCGGTGAAAAACGGCGGCGGCAAGCTTCTGCCAGTCGATAGCGAACATAACGCGATCTTCCAGGTGCTGGAGGAGAATCAGCGCCATGCCCTGGAGCGCATCATCCTGACGGCATCGGGCGGCCCCTTCCGCACATCCTCGCGTGAGGAGATGGCCAATGTCACGGTCGAAGCCGCACGCGCCCATCCCAAATGGTCGATGGGCTTGAAGATTTCCATCGACAGCGCCTCGCTCTTCAACAAGGCGCTGGAGATGATCGAGGCGAAGCACCTCTTCGACCTGCGTCCTGAGCAGGTGGAGGTGATCGTCCATCCGCAGTCGATCATCCATTCCATGGTCGGCTATACGGATGGCTCGGTGCTGGCGCAGCTCGGCGCGCCCGATATGCGCACCGCAATCGGCTACGCCCTGTCTCACCCGCGCCGCGCGAACCTGCCGATCGAACGGCTGGATTTCGCCAAACTCGCGCGGCTCGATTTCGAGGCGCCGGACGAAAAACGTTTCCCTGCGCTAAGGCTTGCCCGACTGGCGATGACGCGCGGCGGTGTACAAGGCGCGGTGCTGAACGGCGCCAAGGAAGTCGCGCTCGAAGCCTTCATCGAAGGCCGCCTGCCATTCCTCGCTATGGCTGAAATCACCGAAAGGGTGATGGATGAGCTCGTCGGCTTGCCGGCGGCGACAACGATGGACGATGTCTTTGCCGCAGACAAGGAAGCCCGGCAGCGGGCTGCCGGGCTGATCCAATAAAGAAATTTTCCTGAAAAATCAGGCGCCGTGACGTCAAGCGACGTGACGGGCGAGCGCGCAGCGCGACCAGAGCGAATGCAGCGCGCCGACCAGATGCTCGATATCGGTATCCGAATGCAGTGGCGTCGGCGTGATGCGCAGGCGCTCGGTCTTCTTCGGCACCGTCGGATAGTTGATCGGCTGCACATAGACGCCGAAATTATCGAGCAGCAGATCTGAGATCCACTTACACTTGGCGGCATCGCCAACCATGACCGGCACGATATGGCTCGGGTTCGGCATATGCGGAATGCCCTGCTGGTCAAGCAGCGTGCGCAACTTTCGCACACGGTCCTGATGGCGAGCCCGCTCGAAGGGGCTTGCCTTCAGATGCCGTATCGACGCGACCGAGCCGGCAGCGAGCGCAGGCGGCAGCGACGTCGTGAAGATGAAGCCCGACGCAAATGAGCGGATGAAATCGCAGAGAGCAGCGGAAGCGGCGATATAACCGCCCATGACGCCAAAAGCCTTGGCAAGCGTGCCTTCGATGACGGTGATGCGGTCCATCAGGCCTTCGCGCTCGGCAATGCCGCCGCCGCGCGGACCATACATGCCGACGGCATGCACTTCGTCGAGATAGGTCATCGCGCCATACTTGTCAGCGAGATCGCAGATTTCCTTGATCGGTGCGATATCACCATCCATCGAATAGACGGATTCGAAGGCGATAAGCTTCGGCGCCTTGGGATCGGCAGCAGCGAGCTTGGCCTCGAGATCGGCGACGTCATTGTGCTTCCAGATGACCTTCTCGCACTTGGCGTAGCGGATGCCCTCGATCATCGAGGCATGGTTGAAAGCATCGGAGAAGATGATGAGGCCGGGGATCTTGGCGCCGAGTGTGCCGAGTGCTGCCCAGTTCGAAACATAGCCGGATGTGAAGGTCAGCGCGGCTTCCTTGCCATGCAGATCGGCGAGCTCCTGCTCGAGCAGAACATGGTAGTGGTTGGTACCAGAGATATTCCGGGTGCCTCCCGCACCCGCGCCACAGTGATCGATGGCTTCCTTCATCGCCTCGATCACCTTGGGGTGCTGGCCCATGCCGAGATAGTCGTTGGAGCACCAGACGGTTACTTCCTGTTCGCCATTCGCCGTGTGGCGGGTCGCACGCGGAAAGTTACCGCGATGGCGCTCCAGATCGGCAAAAACGCGGTAACGGCCCTCAGTGTGAAGCCCGTCCAGCTCGCTTTTGAAAAACGCTTCGAAATCCATCATATGCTCCAGTTCGTACGGCTGTTTCTTGCTGAGACGGCAACCGAACGTCAACCCTTTCGTCCCTGATTTAAYATCAACTGCGGCAAAAGGCGCAGACTTTTGAATGATTCCAGGTAAAAAATACGCCAGTCGCGATCAGGGAAATTGATCGACGTCAATTCCGGCGACAAATTCGCTTTTAATCGTGGAAAGAAACTCTCGCCTTACGAAAAAAAGCTTGTTGATGGTGGACAAGCCCTTCTTGCGACATAGTTTCCGGGCTAGCCTAAGAAAAAATAGGTTAGGGACGACATCCGCCCGCTGGGGCGCCAAAAACCTCGGAGAAAAGAGATGAAAAAAGTCCTCGTACTCGCATTGATCGGCCTTTCGATCGCAAGCTGCACACCCACCCAACAGGGTGCCGGTATCGGCGCTGCGTCTGGTGCCGTTATCGGCGGCGTAGTCACCGGCGACGTGCGCGGCGCGGCAGTTGGCGCAGCGATTGGCGGCGTTTCGGGTGCGCTTATCGGTAGGGTCGCAGAGCAGCCTGGCCAATGCTACTACCGCGACCGGTATGGTCGCCGCTACATCGATGATTGCCGCTGAGATCAGCAATCAGAATGGGGAAAATGGAAATCCCGGACCCTCGTCCGGGATTTTTTTGTACTAAATTAGTGCGCCTGCAGTTTAAATTGGTACACGTGGCGCGATTTTGCCGCTAAGCTTGTTATCGGCTGGGCAACGCAGAGCTTCATTTTAATGTAACCCAAAAGCGGCGGATGCGGATTAGAGGGACGGGCCTGAGAACTGGTATTGCGTATCGAGCAGGCGCCATGGTGGTGGTCGCAGCGGCGGCTGCATTTTCACCAGTCCTCGTGGGCAATGCCTACGCATTCAAGCTTTTTGGCATCACCATATTCGGCAAGGACGAGGACGAGAACCTGCAGGTGCCCGATCCTGTGCGCTATGACGTCGACCTCGAAGCCGGGACAGCCGATAGCGACCTCAAGGAGGCGCTGGAGAACAGCTCCCGCCTCGTCGGCGACAAGAACCGCGCGGTTTCAGGCGATCTGGGCGTCGTCGTGAAAGCCCGCGACGACCGCGACAGGCTGATCGCCACACTTTACGAAAAGGCACGCTACGGCGGCGTGGTGACGATTACCATCGACGGCCGCAACATAGACGATCTGCCGCCGAACCCGACTTTCGATCGCTCGAAGCCCATTCCGGTCAAGGTGGATATAGCGCCTGGCCCGGTCTTCACTGTCAATGAAGTGCAGTTCGGCGGCGATGCTGCACACCGCAACCCTGCCGATTACGATCTCGCTCCAGGCGAACGGGCCGGCTCGCTCGCCATCATCAAGGCCGGTGATACGATCGTCGACCAGTTGAAGAGCGAGGGCAGGCCCTTTGCCAAACTGACCGAACGCCGTGTGGTCGCCGACCACAGCAAGAACACCGTCGATGTCGTTCTCGCTGCCGAAGGTGGTCCGGTTGCTCCGATCGGCGACGTCGGCGTGACTGGGGAGGAAAGGGTCAAGCCGGAATTCATCCAGCGCTACTCCCGCCTGCAGAAGGGCGAAGCCTATTCGCCGGAGGCGCTGAGGAAGGCAGGTGAGCGCCTGCGCGCGCTTGGCGTGTTCTCCAGTGTGACGATCCACGAAGGCGACGCGCTGGCCTCCGATGGTACCTTGCCCATGACGATCGAGGTTTCCGAAGGCAAACGGCGCTATCTCGGCGTCGGCGCACAATATTCGACGATCGACGGCTTCGGCGTCAACGGCTACTGGGGTCATCGCAATCTGTTCGGCGGAGCAGAATCGCTGCGTATCGAAGGCGCCGTCTCGCGCCTCGGCGAAGCGTCCGACGTCGGCGATCTCGATTATTCCGCCGGTATCCTCTTCACGAAGCCGGGCTTCATCCATCCATCCGCTACGCTGAAGGCCGGCATCGTCGCCAAGACGGAAAATCCGGATGCTTATAATGCGAAGCTTGTTACCGCCTCGCTCGGCCTCTCCTATGAATTGACGGATCAGGACACCATCTCCGCAGCCGGCGAGGTGAGCTTCGAGAATGATGACGACGCCTTCGGCAACAACAATTATCTGACCTTTACGCTGCCGATCACCTATGATCGCGACGCCCGCGACGACAAATTCAATCCGACCGGGGGTTACCACGCCACGCTTTCGGCAAAGCCGGGCTATGAGTTCATGAACGGCACGGTCTACTCGGCCTTCGAAGGCTCAATTTCCGGCTATCTCGGCCTTGGCGCCGAAGACGGCATCGTCCTCGCCGGCAAGGTCGCGGCCGGCACGCTGATCGGCGGCGATGGCGTTCAGGATATTCCCGCCACCCAGCGCTTCTTTGCCGGCGGCGGCGGTTCTGTGCGTGGCTACGGCTATCAGGAAATCTCGCCCTATAATGAAAACGGTGATGCGACCGGCGGCCGCTCCTATGTGACCAGCTCCTTCGAGGCGCGCATCAAGATCACCGATACGATCGGCGTCGTGCCCTTCATCGATATCGGCACGGTTTCGGACAGCATTACGCCTGATTTCTCCGATATCAGGGCCGGCGCGGGCGCCGGTATCCGCTATGCAACGCCTTTTGGCCCTCTGCGGCTTGATTTCGCCGTACCGCTGAACAAGTACGATGGTGGGACGGATTATGGAATTTATGCCGGCATAGGCCAGTCATTCTAGGCCAGTTACAAGGAATGCCGATTTCGCAGTGTTTTCCGACCTGTGGGCTGTCATGAAAACGGGATAATGTCCTCTCCTATGCAAATGTTGGCGAAAATCATGAACTGGATGATGCGGCTCATCGGCTACGGCCTTGGCGCAGCGATCATCCTTGCCGTGATTGCGCTGGCGATCTTCGGCTTCACCTCCTTCGGCGCTCGCATCATCACCGAAAACGTCGCTTCCGCCCTTTCCAATCGCGATATGACGATATCGGTGCGCGAACCGGAAGGCTTGCTGACCGGCGGGCTGCGCGCAGCCGAGATCACGCTGTCGGATACGCGCGGCACGTTCGCGGAAATCCGCGGCATCGCCATCGACTGGAATCCTCTGGCGCTGTTGACCGGCACCTTCCACGCCAAGCAGGTCTCGGTCGCGTCCATCGACGTGCGCCGCAGGCCGGTACGGACCCTGCCCTCCAGGTTGGCGACACCGGAGGAGCAGAGTTCGGGTGGCTTCCGTCTTCCGTTGAAGATCGATATCGAACATCTCGCCCTGCCCGACATTTCTCTGGCAGAGCCGCTAACGGGTCGCGCCTTCTCGCTTGCCGCTGCAGGCAGCCTGAAAGCCGACAGCGACGGCGGAGAAGCGATGATCAACGTCAACCGCCATCAGGTTCCCGACGCGAAACTTTCCGCCGACGTCGCCTTTACCCCGGCAAACAGCCGGCTACGGCTGAATGCCCAGCTTTCCGAACCGCAGGGTGGCCTGCTTGCCGGCTTCCTCGGCCTACCCGGCAGCCCCGCTGTCAATATCGCACTCAACGGCGAAGGCCCGATTTCTGACTGGAACGGCAAGCTGCAGGCCGCGCTAGACGGCCAGCAACGTGCCTCGCTGGAAGGCAAGCACGCGATTACGCCGGACGGCCTGCATCATCTGGATCTCAAGGGCGGCGGTGATGTGAGTTCGCTGCTTCCCATGGCGTTCCGGCCGCTCTTTGCAGGCCAGACGAATATCGATGTATCCGCGACCTTCGACGATCACGGCAAGATCGATATCCAGACCGGCAATCTCGCGACCGGCAGCGTCGTCATYGCCGCCTCCGGCACGCTGGATCCTGCCGGCAACAACAGCCTGAACGCCAATGTGCTCGGCACCTCGGGTCCGGTCGACTTCCGCTGGCCGCTCGCCGATGGCGAAGCACGCTCCATGATTTCGGGCCTTAATCTGGCGATGACGGGGCAGGCCCAGGCCGTTCGCATCAACGTCAGCGGATCGCTGGATTCCGTCACGATGCCACAGGCCGATATCCGCAATGTCAAGCTGACGGCCAAGAGCGATGCCTTCAATCTCGCCAATGGTGCCGGCGATATCCAGCTACGCCTCGTTGCGGGTGACGCCACCTTCACCGAGCCCAACCTTAACCGCGCCGTTCGGGGTCCAATCACACTTGTCGCGCCGCTTCAGATTTCGCGCAACGGCATCGGCTTCAACGGCACGACCGTTGAAAGCGCCAATATCGGCGCMGATCTCAACGGCTCTTATCGCCTGGCCGACAATACGCTGACCGGCAATGCTAAATTTACTGTCCAGCCCGCCGCCTTGCCGCCGGGCGTCGCCGAAAAGTTCGATGCACCGATCAATCTCGAAACCCAGATTGCAGGCACGATCCCCTCCAAGGTGACGCTGTCGAACATTACGGTCAAATCGCCGACCATCGAGGCGGGCGGCAATGTCGCCCTCGAAGACGACGTACTGACGGCAGATCTCGCCGGCAAGCTTCCCGATATCGGCAGGCTGCTGTCAGGCACGAGTGGGGAAGCGGACTACAGCGTCAAGGCAAGCGGCACGCTTCCAGCACTTGCGCTCACCGCCAATGTGAAAGCCACCAGCCTGCAGATGGCCGATCGCAAGGTCGACGATCTCAACATCGATCTGACAGGCTCGGCCGATCCTGCCGCTCCGCAGGGCCGCATCGCCGCGACCGGCACGATAGATGGTCAGCCAATCGGCATCAATGGCGACGTCAAATCCGAAAACGGAACGATTTCCATCCCCGCGCTGACAGCCGATGTCGGCAGCAATCGTCTGGCGGGTAACCTCACGCTTTCGTCAGGCATGACGCCCACGGGTGCGCTGACCTTCGACTTCCCTGATATAAGCCTGCTTGCCGCTCTCGGCGGCCAGAAGGCGGGCGGCGACCTCAAAGGCTCCGTCGATATCACCGGCAATGACGGCAAGATCGCGCTCAAGGTCGTCGCCAACGGCAGCGGTATTCACCGTGATACGCTGACGATCACCAAACCGACGATCGACGTGACCGTCAGCGACATCAAGGCTTTTGCAGCCAATGGCACCATACGGGCTGACGAGTTCGGCGTCGGGACCAACAAGCTCACCGGCATTGCGCTCGATTTCGTCCAGCAGCAGACCCGCACCGACTTCAACCTCGATGCGGGATACGACGGCAATCCCCTGCAGGCGGCCGGCAATGTGCAATCCGCAGGCGGCATGATTGATCTCAGCCTCGACCGCTTCGTCGCGCGCCCACGCGATATTCCAGTCGAACTGGCGTTGCCCGCGCAGATCAACGTCACCAAGGGAGTTGCCAGCCTGAACGGACTGACGGTCAAAACCGGCAGCGGCTCGGTATCCGTCACCGGTTCTGCTGGTGAGACATTGAAGATCGATGCCGTCATCACCGACTTGCCGGCAAGCCTTGCCAACAGTTTCGTGCCTAATCTTTCCGCCGACGGCACCATTTCCGGAACGGTCGGCGTGACCGGAACACCGGCCGTACCCACCGTCAACTTCAAGCTCGACTGGAAGGATGCGGCCACTAGCCATACCAAGGGCGCCGGCATCGCACCTCTCGGCATCGCGACATCAGGCACTTTCGCAGACAACAAGCTGAACTTCGATGGCAATATCACGGGTGCCGATGGTCTTTCCCTGAAAGCTGCGGGTGATGTCGGTCTGGCGGCGCCGAATGCCCCGACACTCAATGTGAAAGCCGATATCGTCAGCCTGCCGGCAAAGATCGCCAATGGCTTCGTCCCCGATCTTGCGGCCGAGGGCACGGTTTCAGGAACGATCGCCGCGTCGGGCACGCCGGCTGCACCATCAGCCGATTTCAAGCTGAACTGGAAAAATGCCGCGACGAGCCAGACAAAGAGTGCCAAGCTTATCGGTCTGTCCCTTAATGCATCCGGCAGGTTTGCGGATAACAAGCTCGATTTCGATACGGCGCTCACCGGCAAGGGCGGGCTATCGCTGAAAGCGCTCGGCAACGTCGCGATTTCAGGCGCCACAATCGGCAACATCAAGGTGAATGCCGATCTGGCGAACGTGCCTGCTGGCATTGCCAACGGCTTCGTGAAAGATCTCGACGCCGACGGAGCGATATCGGGCACCGTCTCCGCAACCGGCACGCCGGCAGCACCAGCTGCAGATTTCAAGCTAACCTGGCAGGACGCCACGACGCGGCACACTAAGACCGCGGGTTTGACCGGGCTGGACCTCACAGCAAACGGCCATTTTGCTGAACAGAAACTCGATTTCGATGCGAACCTCGCCGGACCGAAGGCCCTCTCGCTGAAAGCGACGGGCAATGTGGAGCTCTCTGGAGCGGATGTCCGCAATATCGAGGTCGATGCCGAGCTCGCCAATCTTCCTGCGGGCCTTGCCAACGGCTTCGTTCCCGATCTCGGCGCCGAGGGCAAGATTTCCGGCAAGGCATCCGCCTCCGGCTCGCTGCCCACACCATCAGTCACCTTCGATCTTGCCTGGGCGAATGCCGCAACACGCCAGACGAAGAGCAACGGGCTCACCGGCCTCTCCGTCAAGGCCACCGGCAAATATGAAAATAACAGGGTCGATTTCGATGCTAATCTCGGCAGTGACAACGGCGCACTTCTGAAGGCAAATGGCGGCGTGACGATAGACGGCACGACAATTCGCGATCTCGCAGTCAATGCCGACATTGCGGGCCTGCCGGCAAATATTGCCAACGGCTTCGTGCCCGGTCTCGGCGCCGAAGGCACGATCTCAGGCACCGCCGTCACCTCAGGCACACCGACGGAGCCGGTGGTCGATTTCAGGCTCGACTGGATGAACGCGGCAACGCGCCATACTAAGACCGCCGGCCTCTCGGGCCTGGCAATCGCTGCTTCCGGCAAATATGTCAGTGACCGACTGGATTTCGATGCCAATCTGAATGGCAAGGGCGGCGTCTCGCTAAAGGCCACCGGCAATCTTGCGCTCACCGGCACCACGATCCAGGGCATCGATGCAAAAGCCGATATAACCAACCTGCCAGCGGCCGTCGCCAACGGTTTCGTTCCGGACCTTGGAGCCGAGGGCACCATCACGGCATCGGCGACTGCCTCAGGTTCGCTCACCGCACCCTCCGCCGATTTCAAGATCGACTGGAAAAACGCGGGAACGAAACACACCAAGACCGCCGGCCTCTCTGGCCTGACACTCGCCGCTTCGGGCAAACTCGGCAAAGACCGGCTGGATTTTGACGCCGATCTCAACGGCAACGGCGGCGTCTCGCTGAAGGCGGTGGGCAATCTGGAAATATCGGGCACGACCATCAAAGGCGTCGACGTCAAGGCCGATGTCGCCAACCTGCCGGCGGCCGTCGCCAATGGCTTTGTCCCGAATCTGGGTGCGGCAGGCGCCATCTCGGCAACCGCCACTGCCTCGGGATCGCTTCCCCTTCCCTCGGTCGATTTCAAGGTCGACTGGAAGAATGCAGAAACGAGCCATACGAGGGGCGCCGGCCTCGCCCCGCTCACTATCGGCGCAAGCGGCAAGCTGGCCGACAACCGCCTGACGCTCGACACCAGTCTCGCCGGAGACGGCGGACTTTCGCTGAAGGGTGGCGGCAACCTCGCGATGACAGGCAACCGTGCCATGTCGATGCGTTTCAACGGCAGCGTTCCTTTCGCCGTTCTCGGCGCACAGCTCGCCCAGCAGGGTCTCGTTGCCGAAGGCGTCGCCAATGTGAATCTGGAAGTGAGCGGCACAACAGCTGTGCCTGTCATCAACGGGACGGTCACGACGGATGGCGCAAAGCTGATCGACGTGCGCCGCAATCTCGCCCTCGAAGGCCTCGGCGCGACCATTACCTTCAACGGCCAGCAGGCCGTCATTTCCCGCTTGAACGGCAGACTGGCAAGCGGCGGCTCGATCTCGGCGAGCGGTTCGGTTGGCATCAGCGGCAGTTTCCCCGCCGATCTTTCCATCCGTCTGGATCATGCGGTCTATGTCGACGGCACGCTGGTTGTCGCGACAGTGGACGGCACACTCGGCCTCAGGGGGCCGCTGCTTTCCAATCCCACGCTGAACGGCAAGCTTGACATCGAGAAGGCCTCGATCACCGTGCCGGAGAGGCTGCCGACATCGCTGCGTGAGATCGATATCCGCCATATCCATGCGCCACCTGCCGTGCTCGCCCAACTCAAGAACAATGGGCAGCAGCAGCCGCGGGAGAAATCTTCGACCATCATGCTGGATATCCAGCTCGATGCACCCTCTCAGATCTTCGTGCGCGGCCGTGGCATCGATGCCGAAGTCGGCGGTAACATTACGATCCGCGGCTCGGCTGCCGCGCCCGAAGTCGCAGGCGCCTTCACGATGCGCCGCGGCCGTCTGACGATCCTCAACCGCCGTCTCGATTTCTCCGATCGTAGCCGCATCACCTTTGCCGGCGACCTGACGCCTGCCCTCGATATGGAGGCGACTTCCACAACGGGCACGACGACGCTCACGGTGGATGTAGCAGGCCTCGCGACCGATCCTGCCATCACTTTTTCGTCCTCTCCCGCACTGCCACAGGACGAGGTGCTGGCCCAGCTCATCTTCGGCCAGTCCATGTCGCGCCTGTCGCCGGTACAGATCGCCCAGCTGGCCGACGCCGTCAGCCAGCTGGCCGGCAATCGCTCAACCTCACTCTTCGAAGRCTTACGCAACCAGCTTGGTGTCGATGACCTCGACATCAGCACGGATGAGAAGGGCCAGACGAGCGTCAGCGTTGGCCGCTATCTCAACGAACGGACCTATTTCGAACTGCAGCAGGGCGGGAAAGCCGGCGCCAAGGCAATCATCAATCTCGATGTCGGCCGCGGCGTGAAGCTACGGGGTGCCGCCGGCGGCAATGGTGCAGGTGAAGCCGGCATCGTCTATGAGCATGAATATTGAGGCTAGCCTAGAAACTCGCCTTGCTGGTCTTCAGGAGAATGTTGGTTTCGGTCGAGTTGATGCCGTCGACGAGGCGTATGCGGCGAAGCGTCTCGTCGAAGGAGACGAGGTCGCGGTCTTCGAGCTCCGCGACGAAATCCCATTTTCCGTTGGTGCTGTGAAGCGCGCGCACCTGCGGCAGGCCACGCAGCTGGGCCGCCACCTTGTCGGCCAGCTTGCCGAGCACCTCGATCATGACGATGGCCCGAACGCCGGCCGAACGTGTCTCGTGACCGGTGCGGATGGTGAAGCTGGCAATCGTGCCGTTTTCGACCAGCCGGTCGATGCGTGCGGCAACTGTCGCCCGCGAAGCCCCTGTCATCGCCGCAAGCGACGAGACGGAGATTCGCGAATTGTGCCGAAGCGCGCTCAAAAGCTCGTTATCGAGATCGTCCACGGTTTCACTTTGTCAAATTAGCTTTATCAATCTGCGCAATCATAATCCATTTCTGACATTTTTCCATCTATTTGCCGCCGCCACTTTATCCCACTATCGGCCAAAACAGGCCTCAGAACGGAGCCCTCGGAATGGAAGTACAATCTCGATCTGTCGCTCTTATCGGTGTTCCCCTTGAAGAGGGTTCTGGTCGTAGAGGCGCGGGCATGGGGCCGACTGCATTGCGCATTGCGGGCATCGACAAGGCGCTGACCGATCTCGGCCACACTGCTGTCGACATGGGTGATCTCAGCATTGTCCCGGCCAGGGATCTGCCCAATCATCCGAAAGCGCATAATCTCCGCATCGTCGGCGCCTATACGCGCGCGCTCGAAGCAGCCACCTATGATGCGGCGAAAGCCGGCCACTTCCCGCTGATCCTTGGCGGAGACCACAGCCTTTCCATGGGTAGCGTCTCAGGCATGGCGCGTTTTGCTGCCGAAAAGGGCCGCCCGCTCTTCGTGCTGTGGCTCGACGCCCATTCGGATTTCAATACGCCCGAGACCTCTCCGTCGGGCAATATTCACGGCATGCCCGTCGCCTTCTTCTGCGGTCTGGCGGATTTTGCAGAGATCCTGCCTAAAGAGCGTTCATTCGTCGATCCGAGGAAGATCTTCCAGGTGGGCATCCGCTCGGTCGATGCCTCGGAGCGAGTAGAAATCCGCAAGCATGGCGTCAATGTCTTCGACATGCGCTCGCTCGACGAACAGGRCGTGGCTGTGATCCTCCGCCAGATCCTGGAAACGGTCGAAARGGCAAACGGCCTGCTGCATGTCAGCTTTGACGTCGATTTCCTCGATCCCGATTTTGCGCCGGGCGTTGGCACCACGGTTCCTGGTGGCGCGACCTTCCGGGAAGCACATCTGATCATGGAGATGCTGTCCGACAGCGGGCTCGTCTCTTCGCTCGATCTCGTCGAGCTCAATCCTTTCCTTGATGATCGCGGCAAGAGCGCCCGCATCATGGTGGAGATGACGGCAAGCCTCTTCGGTCGCCGCATCTTCGATCGTCCTACGCGCGCCGCATAAGGGAGAACCGGCCATGAACACCTCGTCGAACCTCATCGCCACGGAACAGCGTCTTGGAGCCAATAACTACAAACCGCTGGATGTGGTGCTGACGCGAGGGGAAGGTGTTCATGTCTGGGATACGGATGGCAAGCGCTACCTCGATTGCCTCTCGGCCTATTCCGCCGTCAATCAGGGCCACTGCCATCCGAAGATCCTTGCCGCCATGGTCGAGCAGGCCGGCCGCCTGACGCTCACCTCGCGCGCCTTTCGCAACGACCAGCTCGCCTATCTCTACGAGGAACTGGCGGCGCTGACCGGCTCCCATAAGATCCTGCCGATGAATTCAGGCGCAGAAGCCGTCGAGACCGCCATCAAGGCGGTTCGCAAGTGGGGTTACGAGGTGAAGGGCGTGCCGGAAGGCCAGGCGGAGATCATCGTCTGTGCCAATAATTTTCATGGCCGTACGCTGAGCATCATCAGCTTTTCCACCGATCCTGACGCCCGCACTGGCTTTGGGCCCTATACGCCCGGTTTCCGCGTCATTCCCTTCGGCGATGCCGAAGCCTTTGCGGCAGCGATCAATGCCAATACGGTCGCAGCACTGATCGAGCCGATCCAGGGCGAAGCCGGTGTCATCATTCCGCCTGCCGGCTACTTCACCCGCGTGCGCGAACTCTGCACGGCAAACAACGTCACACTCATCCTCGACGAGATCCAGACCGGCCTCGGCCGCACTGGCAAGCTACTGGCCGAGGAGCATGAGGGCATCGAAGCCGACGTCACGCTGATCGGTAAGGCGCTTTCGGGCGGCTTCTATCCGGTCTCCGCCGTTCTTTCGAATTCGGAAGTCCTGGGCGTGCTCAAGCCTGGCCAGCACGGCTCGACCTTCGGCGGCAATCCGCTTGCCTGTGCGGTCGCCCGCGCGGCCCTGAAGGTGCTGACCGAAGAAGGAATGATCGAGAATGCCGAAACGATGGGCGACTATTTCCTCGACGGTCTGCGCTCCATCCGCTCCAACATCGTCAAGGACGTGCGCGGCCGTGGCCTGATGCTGGCTGTCGAATTGGAGCCAGAGGCCGGTGGCGCCCGGCAATATTGCTATGCACTGAAGGATCGCGGTCTCCTCGCCAAGGACACGCACGACCACACGATTCGCTTCGCGCCGCCGCTGGTCATCACCAGGGAACAGGTCGATTGGGCGATCTCGCAAATTGAAAGAACAATAACCTAAAGTAAAGTTGGCGATTATCGTTGCAACCGGTACTAATTACTTTCAGGTAAAACCGGATTTTATCTGCCAAAATCCATGGGAAAACTATCAAAAACCGATCCTAAATGGATTTGGTTACTCATTTTTAATCAATAAAATTATATTTAATTGATGCGATTAGAGCTTGGTCCCGCATCTTAGGAGCCAACGAGCGGGATTCACGAATGAATTGAGCCGATCCGCCGCGTTTGCGAGGCAGGAGGGACTTTCAAGTATTGTCGGATATACTGCAGTCTTACTGCGGTTCCGTCATACCCGAAATCCGAACCATTCTCTGAGAATCGGCTGGTTGCCATCACACATCGGGGGATTGGAATGTCATTGTTTTCGCTGGGTGCGACGCCGGATTCACGTGCAATCGTCACAGCTCTCATGAAATCGCAGGCGACGATTGAATTCGACCTGCAAGGAAAGATCCTGAACGCAAACGAGAATTTCTGCCGTGCGCTGGGCTACAAGATCGGCGACATTGTCGGCAAGCATCACAGCATCTTCTGCGAGCCGGATTATGTCGCCTCCCCGGCCTACCGGGAGTTCTGGCAGAAGCTTGGCAGGGGCGAATTCGACGCCGGTGAATACAAGCGCATCGGCAAGGACGGACGCGAGGTCTGGATCCAGGCTAGCTATAACCCGCTGATGTCGGGCGGCAAACCCTACAAGATCGTCAAACTGGCAAGCGACGTGACCGCCGCCAAGCTGAAAGCCGCCGATGCCGAAGGCAAGATCGCTGCCCTCTCGCGGGCTCAGGCCGTCATCGAATTTACGCCGGACGGCGAGATCCTGCAGGCGAACGACAATTTCCTCGCGGTCATGGGCTACCGGCAGGAGGAGATCCGCGGCAAGCACCACAGCATATTCTGCGAGCCGGCCTATGTGCGCTCCGAAGCCTATGCGCAATTCTGGAAGAAGCTTGCCGCCGGCCAGTTCGTCGCCGAGGAATTCATGCGCATCGGCAAGGGCGGCAAAGTCGTCTGGATCCAGGCATCCTATAACCCTATCTTTGACATGAGCGGCCGGATCTTCAAGGTCGTCAAATTCGCGACCGACGTCACTGAACGCGTCCGTGCTGTCGATGATCTGGCAACCGGCTTGACCGCGCTCGCCGAGGGCGATCTGACGAAGCGGGTCGAAAATCCTTTCCCGCCCGCGCTGGAGAAGGTCCGCACCGACTTCAATGCCGCGATCGACAGGCTCGGCAGCGCCATGCGCACGGTTCTCCACAATGCCGAGGCGATCGCCAGCGGTGCGCGCGAAACGAAGGAAGCAGCCGACGTGCTGTCCAAACGCACCGAACAGCAGGCCGCAACCGTCGAGGAAACCGCCGCCGCACTCGATGAAATCACCCAGACCGTTGCCGACAGCGCCGGTCGCGCCGCCGAAGCAGGCGGGCTTGTCGCGGAAACGAAGCGCGGCGCGGAACATTCCGGCAGTATCGTCCGTAAGGCGGTCGACGCCATGGGTCAGATCGAGAAATCCTCGCGTGAGATCAGCAATATCATCGGCGTCATCGACGAGATCGCCTTCCAGACCAACCTGCTGGCGCTGAACGCGGGCGTCGAGGCAGCCCGCGCCGGCGAGGCGGGCAAGGGTTTTGCAGTCGTCGCCCAGGAGGTGCGCGAACTCGCACAGCGCTCGGCCAGCGCCGCCAAGGAGATCAAGGCGCTCATTACTGCTTCCTCGGAGCACGTGAAAAGCGGCGTCGACCTTGTCGGCCAGACCGGCCAGGCACTGGAACGGATCGTCAGCCAGGTCGGCAATATCGACGTCAACGTCACGGCGATCGTCGAGTCCTCGCGCGAACAATCGACCGGGCTTGTGGAAATCAACAAGGCCGTCAATATCATGGATCAGGGCACGCAGCAGAATGCCGCCATGGTGGAGGAGACGACAGCGGCAAGCGCCCGACTTTCGTCCGAGACTGAAAACCTTCGCAATCTCGTCTCACAGTTTAGATTTGGGCAACACTCTTACGCTAATGTTGTCGATAACCGTAACGATGCTTCGCCAAGTGCAAAGCCATCGCGTGGTGTGAAGGCAAAGCTCGTCCGCGCCAATGGTGGCGCATCCGCTTCTGCCCTGGCTTATGACAGTTGGGAAGAATTCTAATGGCCACGATCAACTCTACTAGCTTCAGCGGCGACACGCTCGAAATCATTGCCTTCCGCCTGCACGATCAGGAATTCTGCGTGAAGACCACGACCATCCGCGAAATCCGCGGCTGGGCGCCGTCAACGCCGATCCCCCACTCTCCGGCAGATGTCATCGGTGTCATGAACCTGCGCGGTTCGGTAATCCCGATTATCGACCTCGCCTACAAACTCGGCATGAAGGGCACCGTCGCCAACGAGCGTAGCGCCATCGTCGTCGCCGAAGTGCACAGTATGGTCATCGGCATGCTGGTCGACCGCGTTTCCGACATCCTGACAATCTCTTCCAGTCAGGTACAGCCGGTTCCGGAAGTGACCGCTTCCTTCGACCGCGCTTTCTGCGAAGGCATCATCGCTTCCGAAAACGGCATGATCTGCTTCCTGAACCTCGCAAAGATGTTCAAGGAGAACGAGACGGACGAGTTGGCCGCCTGATCGCCGCATAGAATGGCATAATGAAGAACCGCCCTCACAGGGCGGTTTTTTATTGTTCGGGCTTCCTGTACATGCCTGCGGTATAATTTTTCATCCATAAATACATATTTATTAGCACAAACTTCTATACCTAATATTTACCGTCTCCTAATTATCATTGGTTGTGAAGCATCAACCGTACACGATTTCTGATAGGCGAGAAATTAGAGCCGTTGCCCGGCTATCTTTTTTCGCGCCGCAAGCCTGTGCCTGTTTGGTCTTCGGTTTCAAGGGGCTGGGCGCAACCCATGCGCTCCCATTAGGAGGGGACGGGAATGTTTGGTTTAGCATCCGATTCGAAATACATTCTTGAGGCCATTTCCAAATCGCAGGCAATCATCGAATTCGACCTGACCGGAAATGTACTGACCGCGAATGAGAATTTCTGCAGGGCACTCGGTTACAGTCTGAACGAAATTGCCGGCAAGCATCACGGCATGTTTTGCGATCCAGCCTATACGGCAACCTCGGCTTATCGCGACTTCTGGGCCCGCCTGGGTCGTGGCGAATACGATGCCGGTGCCTATAAGCGCCTTGCGAAGGGCGGCCGCGAAATCTGGATCCAGGCGACCTACAACGCCGTCTTCAAGCATGGCAAGCCTTTCAAGGTGGTGAAATTTGCCTCCGACATTACCGAGGCAAAGAGGCGCGCCGTCGAGGATGCCGGTAAACTCGATGCCATCTCGCGCTCGCAGGCGGTGATCGAGTTCACCCCCACTGGCGAAATCCTCACGGCCAATCAGAACTTCTGCAATGGCCTCGGTTACTCGTTATCCGAGATCGTTGGCAAGCATCACAGCATGTTCTGCGATCCAGCCTATGCCCGCAGCGACGAATACAAGCAATTCTGGCCGCGGCTGGCAAAGGGTGAATTCATCGCCAACGAATTCGTCCGCTACGGCAAGGGCGGCAGGGAGATATGGATCCAGGCCGCCTACAATCCGATCGCAGATGCGGATGGCCGGATCTACAAGGTCGTGAAATTCGCAACCGACGTGACACAGCGCATGAGCGCGATTTCCCTTCTTGGCACTGCGCTGCGCCAGCTTTCCGAAGGCGATCTGACACGGACCCTGGACTCGGCATTCGTGCCTTCGATGGAGCAATTGCGCCACGACTTCAACACGACGATCGACAGGCTCTCCGAGACGCTGAAGACGATTGGCGAGAACACCACTGCGATCGCCGATAGTTCTCGCGAGATCGGTTCTTCTGCCGACTCCTTTTCCAAACGCACGGAACAGCAGGCCGCTTCCATCGAGGAAACCGCAGCAGCGCTCGAGGAGATCACAACCACAGTCAACGATTCCAGCCAACGCGCCGGCGAGGCCGGTCGCCTTGTCGCCCAGACGAAGCACAGCGCGGAGCAATCCGGCACCGTCGTACGCAAGGCAGTCTCGGCCATGGATCAGATCGAGCAGTCCTCCCGCGAGATTACCAACATCATCGGCGTGATCGATGACATCGCCTTCCAGACCAACCTCCTGGCGCTGAACGCGGGTGTCGAAGCCGCCCGTGCCGGTGAAGCCGGCAAGGGTTTTGCCGTTGTCGCCCAGGAGGTCCGTGAACTCGCGCAGCGATCGGCAAGCGCTGCAAAAGAGATCAAGGCGCTGATCAATACATCGAGCGAACTGGTGAAAAACGGCGTCGAGCTGGTGGGCCAGACTGGTAAAGCGCTGGAAGAAATCGTCGTTCAGGTCGCCAACATCAATTCAAACGTCGCAGCCATCGTCGAAGGCTCGAAGGAACAGGCAACTGGTCTCAAGGAGATCAATCAGGCCGTCAACACCATGGATCAGTCGACGCAGCAAAACGCTGCCATGGTAGAGGAAAKCACGGCGGCCAGTCATAACCTCGCTGTGGAAGCCGATGCACTTCGCACCCTGCTCACACAATTCAAGCTCCCCGGCGGAAATATCGCGGCCAGGCAACATGCAAAACCGGCCAGTTCCCCGACGTTGCATCTTGTTTCCCGTGTCGCCAGGGCTCACGGTGCAGCAGCACCGGCTGCCGAAAGCTGGGAAGAATTCTAGACCAGGCTTGTTCAACCGTCTCTTGCCATCTGGGAAGGGCAGCGTGAGCTTTTCATAGCGCCGCCCATTGGCCTCGGTATGAACGCTTCGGCGGATGGCCCGGTGGCGACGCCAGTCTCGTCAGCCCTGCAGATGGTTCTTGCGGTGAATTGATCCTTCAAGAATCGGGCGGGGAAGCATGCCTCCCGCCCGATATCATCCGACTGCAGTTCTCCCGCGCTCCCGCAAGGAGATCTTTTTAACCGAACAATGCCAATGTTGCCTTCAACGTCACCCAGACGCCCCAGAGCAAGGGAATGCCGACCACCGCCCAGGCAAGCGCCGCCTTGGCGTCGAGACCACCCGTGCCGATGCCGAATGAGCCGATGGGACCAGCATTGGCCGCAGCGCTCTTCGCCTGAAGCGCGGCGACTTCCCCATCCGACATGAACCATTTGTCGGAGAGCGGCCGGACGAAGGCATTGGCAATCAAACCGAGCGCCAGCATGCAGGCAAGGATATACATCGTCCCTGTATATAGCGCCGGTCCGGGCGCCACGCCGGCAGCGATCTGCGCTTCGCGGATATAGTTGACGACGACAGGGCCGACGATGCCGGCTGTTGCCCATGCCGTCAGCAGACGGCCGTGGATGGCCCCGACGAACTGCGTGCCGAAAATATCTGCAAGATAAGCCGGGATGGTGGCGAAGCCGCCGCCATACATTGACAGGATGATGCCGAAGGCAAGCACGAAGAGGGCCTTGTTGCCCATATCCGCCAGTGTCGGAGCGGCAGCATAGAGCAGGATGCCCAGGATGAAGAACGTATAATAGGTGTTCTTGCGGCCGATCTTGTCTGACAGAGAGGCCCAGAAGAATCGGCCGCCTATGTTGAAGAGGGACAGCAGACCGGCAAAGCCGGCAGCAATGGTCGCAATCGACGCCTTCTGGCCGGCATCGAGCTGTGCAAAGCCGACATCCGGCAGGCCGATAAGCGAACCAGCGAAGATTTCCTGCAGCATCGGCGAAGCCATGCCGATAACGCCGATACCGGCTGACACGTTGAGGCAAAGCACCGCCCAGATGAGCCAGAACTGCTTCGTCTTGTGTGCATTGCGCAGATGCACGTGTTTGGTGGTGATCATCGTGCTTTTGGCGGCAGGCGGCGTCCAGCCTTCCGGGCGCCAGCCGGCCGGCGGGATGCGGTAGCCGAAGGCGCCGCCGATCATGAAGACGAAATAGATGGCCGCCATGACGATGAAGGTCTGCCAGACGCCGACGGACGTATCCGTCTTGAAGCTGTTCATCAGGAGGTTGGCCAGCGGGGCACCGATCATTGCACCGCCACCGAAGCCCATGATCGCCATGCCGGTCGCCATGCCACGCCGATCCGGGAACCATTTGATGAGCGTCGACACCGGCGAGATGTAACCGAGACCGAGACCGATTCCGCCGATCACGCCCGCACCGACCCACATGATCCAGAGCTGATGAGAAAAGACACCGAAAGCGGCGATGACGATGCCGCCGCACCAGCAGCACGCCGAAACGACACCGGCCTTGCGCGGGCCCACCCGCTCCAGCCAGCCACCCCAGATCGCAGCGGACGATCCGAGCAGCACGAAGAACAGCGTATAGATCCAGCCGAGATCGGCAACACGCCAGTCGCAGCTGGTGGTGAACAGTGCCGAAACAAGCGTCAGGTCCGGGCAGGCGGTCGATGCCGTGATGCCGAGGGATTTCGAGAGTGGCAGCCAGAACACGCTGAAGCCATAGGCCATGCCGATGCAAAGATGGATGGCAAGTGCGGCCGGCGGCACGAGCCACCGATTGAAACCGGGCCTTGCGATAATCCTTTCGCGATCCAGCAGGCCCGTGCCCGCCAGGATGCCGCCTGAACTTGTATCCGCTGCAGTCATGAACAACTCCTCCTTGATTCAGACTTTGCTGTCATGGGCGCATGCGCAGGCGAGTTGACCCCGCCTCCCCTCTTTCATACGCCGATGTTGGTTTATCGAAGCGGCTGTTCTGCCGGTTCCGGTTTGCGGATCAGGGGCATGGCCTGCAGCACGAGTGCGTCGAGGCCGTTATCTTCCTTTTCCAGAATTTCAAACAATTGCCGCCGCATGCGCGGCTCCCAAAATTTGTTGATATGCGTGGCGACCCCCTGCGCAGCCTCGCTTTCAGGCTGGGTCTTGAAGAAGGTTGCGATCTGGTTTGCCATGTAGACGAGCTTGGTCTTGGTATCATGCGACATCGGCGATACTTCCGGGCGAAAGGCGATGCGGGTGGGTGAAAATCTCAAAATCCTCGCCACGCACCAGAGCGATCAGCGTCATCCCGGCTTCCTCGGCCGTACGGATGGCAAGTGCCGTTGGCGCGGAAATGGCGATCAGGACGGGCGCGCCGAGGATTGCCGACTTCTGAACCATTTCGACGGACAGTCGGCTGGTGACGGCGACAGCGCCGGAAGCCCCTTTTTCACCGGCTCTGATAACTGCGCCGCATAGCTTGTCGAGCGCATTGTGCCGGCCGACATCCTCGCGCACGGCGATCAACCCCTTGCCGGGGATGTAGAAGCCGGCCCCATGAACCGCTCGAGTCTCACGATGCAGCGGTTGGGACTCGTTGAGCAGCGCGATCGCCTTGATGATATCGGCATGCGAAAGCGGCAGCTCAGCCTGGGAAACGTCGGGAACCGTGCGAACCGCCTGCTCGATCGACTCGAGACCACAGAGGCCGCAACCCACAGGTCCCGCCATGCTACGACGCCGCGCCCTCAACGCATCCTCGACATCGTCGAGAAGCGTCACCTGAACATCGATACCTTTCTCATCCTCGACGATATCGATACTTGCGACCTGGCTGCGATCGGTAATGATGCCTTCCGTCAGGCTGAAGCCGACGGCAAAATCCTCGAGATCGTCAGGCGTGCCCATCATGACCGCATGCGAACTGCCACCATAGGAAAAGGCGATCGGCACCTCCTCCGGCACGATACGCTCGCCCCGCATCATGACACCACCCTTCCGGGCGACCTCCTTGACGGCTACACGAGTAGACCTTTCCGTCATTACTCGGCAGCCTCCATCTTGCCGGCGATGCGGCGGGACTGGCGAGCCTGCTCGTCATATTCGATCTGCCAGTCGGACGGACCATTAGAGGGCGAGACCTGCACTGCAGTGACCTTGTATTCCGGGCAGTTTGTCGCCCAGTCGGAGAAGTCTGTCGTGATGACGTTGGCCTGCGTGTCCGGATGATGAAAGGTCGTGTAGACGACGCCGGGTGCTACCCGGTCGGTAATCAACGCACGAAGTGTCGTGTCGCCGGAGCGGCTGCCGAGCTTTACCCAATCGCCATCGCGGATACCGCGCTGTTCGGCATCATGCGGATGGATTTCCAGCCGATCTTCGGAATGCCAGACCACATTGTCGGTACGGCGCGTCTGCGCCCCGACATTGTACTGGCTCAGGATACGGCCGGTGGTGAGAAGCAACGGGAAGCGCGGGCCAGTGCGCTCATCCGTTGCCACATATTCCGTGCGGATAAACTTGCCCTTGCCGCGCACGAACCCATCAACATGCATGATCGGCGAGCCGAGCGGGTGCGTCTCGTTGCAAGGCCACTGAACCGAGCCCATCTTTTCAAGATAATCATAGGAAACGGACGCGAAACTCGGCGTCGTCGCAGCAATCTCGTCCATGATCTCGGATGGATGCGCATAGTGCCAGTCAAGGCCCATGGCCTGAGCGAGCTTCTGCGTCACTTCCCAGTCGGCATAGCCGTTGCGCGGCGTCATGACCTTGCGCACGCGGTTGATGCGGCGCTCGGCATTGGTGAATGTGCCGTCCTTTTCCAGGAAGGTCGAGCCGGGCAGGAACACATGCGCGTAGTTCGCCGTCTCGTTCAGGAAGAGATCCTGCACGACGACGCATTCCATGGCCGCAAGACCGGCAGCGACATGCTTGGTATCCGGATCTGACTGGAGAATGTCCTCGCCCTGGATATAGAGGCCCTTGAAGGAACCATCGACGGCGGCATCCAGCATATTCGGAATGCGCAGGCCAGGCTCGTTGTTAAGCTTCACACCCCAGAGCTTTTCGAAGATATCGCGCGTCGCATCGTCGGAGATGTGACGATAGCCGGGAAGCTCGTGCGGGAAGGAGCCCATGTCGCAGGAGCCCTGCACATTGTTCTGGCCACGCAGCGGATTCACGCCGACGCCGGGGCGGCCGATATTGCCGGTTGCCATGGCGAGGTTGGCGATCGCCATCACGGTCGTCGAGCCCTGGCTGTGTTCGGTTACGCCGAGGCCGTAATAGATTGCACCATTGCCGCCTGTTGCGAAAAGCCGGGCGGCACCGCGTACGTCTTCCGGCTTCACGCCGGTGAATTTCTCGACGGCTTCCGGGCTGTGCTGCGGTTCCGCGACGAAAGCGGCCCAGTCCTCGAATTCCGACCAGTCGCAGCGCTCTCGGATGAACTTCTCGTCGTAAAGGCCTTCAGTCACAATCACATGCGCCAGCGCCGTCATGACAGCGACATTGGTGCCGGGCTTCAACGGCAGATGGAAGGATGCCTCCACGTGCGGTGAGCGGACGATATCGATGCGGCGCGGATCAATGACGATGAGTTTGGCGCCCTGCCGCAGCCGTTTCTTCAGCCGCGAACCGAACACCGGATGGCCATCGGTCGGATTGGCGCCGATGATGACGACGACATCGGATTGCTCGACGCTGTCAAAATCCTGCGTGCCGGCCGAGGTGCCGAAGGCCTGGCCCAATCCATAACCCGTCGGCGAATGACAGACGCGTGCGCAGGTATCGACATTGTTGTTGCCGAAGCCGGCGCGGATCAGCTTCTGGACGAGATAAGTCTCTTCGTTCGTGCAGCGGGACGAGGTGATGCCGCCAATCGCTTCACGGCCATACTGATACTGGATGCGGCGGAACTCTGAGGCCACATGCGCATAGGCCTCATCCCAGGTCACTTCACGCCAGGGATCCGTCACCTTTTCGCGGATCATCGGATTGAGGATGCGGTCCTTGTGCGTCGAGTACCCATAGGCAAAGCGGCCCTTGACGCAGGAATGGCCGCGGTTTGCCTGGCCATCCTTCCACGGCACCATGCGCACCAGTTCCTCGCCGCGCATTTCCGCCTTGAAGGAGCAGCCGACGCCGCAATAGGCGCAGGTCGTGACGGCTGAATGTTCCGGCTGCCCGATACGGATGACCGATTTTTCCGTCAATGTCGCTGTCGGACAAGCCTGAACGCAAGCGCCGCAAGAGACACATTCCGATTCGACGAACGGCTCATGCGCACCGGACGAAACGCGTGAACCAAACCCGCGTCCTTCGATCGTCAGCGCGAAAGTGCCCTGCACTTCCTCGCAGGCGCGGACGCAGCGGGAGCACACGATGCACTTCGATGGATCATAGGTGAAGTACGGGTTGGACTCGTCCTTCGGCAGCCATTTCAGATTGATCTCGCCATTGTTGCGGGCCTTGACGTGGTTGTCGCCCTCATAACCGTAACGAACATCGCGCAACCCGACGGCGCCTGCCATGTCCTGGAGTTCACAGTCGCCATTGGCCGCGCAGGTCAGACAGTCGAGCGGGTGGTCGGAGATATAGAGCTCCATGACGCCGCGGCGGATATTCTTCAGCCGTTCGGTCTGGGTATGAACTACAATGCCTGAAGCTACCGGCGTGGTGCAGGAGGCAGGCGTACCGTTGCGGCCGTCGATCTCGATGAGACAGAGGCGGCAGGAGCCGAAGGCATCGACCATATCGGTCGCGCAAAGCTTCGGCACCTGAATGCCGGCCTCCATCGAGGCGCGCATGATCGAGGTTCCCTCCGGAACGGTTATCTGGCGGCCGTCGATGGTCAGCGTCACCATCGTTTCGGATTTCGAAGCCGGCGTTCCGTAGTCGATTTCGTGAACAAGAGACATGGTCTATTCCGCCGCTTCAATGAGAGGAGTCGGGGCAAAATCTTCGGGAAAGTGCGTCATGGCGCTCATGACTGGATAGGGCGTGAAACCACCGAGCGCGCAGAGCGAGCCGAACTTCATGGTGTTGCAAAGATCGGCGAGCAGTTCGCGGTTCTTTTCCGGTTCGATGCCCTGGGCGATCCTGTCGGCCGTTTCAACACCCCGTGTCGAGCCGATACGACAGGGCGTACACTTGCCGCAGCTTTCCACCGCACAGAATTCCATCGCAAAGCGCGCCTGCTTCAGCATGTCGGCCGTATCGTCGAAGATGACGAGACCGGCATGGCCGATCAGCCCGTCCCTAGCGGCAAAGGCCTCGTAGTCGAACGGCGTATCGAAAAGCGCCTTCGGGAAATAGGCGCCGAGCGGCCCGCCCACCTGCACCGCCTTCACCGCCCGGCCCGACGCCGTGCCGCCGCCGATCTTTTCGACGATATCGCCGAGCGAAAGGCCGAAGGCAGTTTCATAGAGACCACCATATTTCACATTGCCGGCGATCTGCAGTGGAATGGTGCCACGCGAACGGCCCATGCCGAAATCACGATAGAAGGCAGCTCCCTTGTCCATGATGACGGGTACGGAAGCGAGCGAGATGACGTTGTTGATGACGGTCGGACAGTTAAACAGGCCCTTATGCGCCGGCAGCGGCGGCTTGGCGCGCACGATGCCGCGCTTGCCTTCGAGGCTGTTGAGCAGCGCCGTTTCCTCGCCGCAGACATAGGCGCCCGCACCCGTGCGGATTTCCATGTCGAAGACCTTGCCGGAGCCGAGCACCGAGCTGCCTAGAATCCCGGCCTTGCGGGCGATTTCCACCGCCTCCGTCATCGTGGCGATCGCATGCGGATATTCCGAGCGCGTATAGACGAAGCCTTTCGTGGCACCGGTCGCAAGGCCCGATATCGCCATGCCTTCGATGAGCACGAAGGGATCACCTTCCATGATCATCCGGTCGGCGAAAGTGCCGCTGTCGCCCTCATCTGCATTGCAGACGATGTATTTGCGGGAACCGGCTGCATCGAGCACCGTCTTCCATTTGATGCCGGTCGGAAAGCCCGCGCCGCCGCGACCGCGAAGACCGGAATCGGTGACCTCCTTGACGATATCGGCGGCCTGCATGGAAACCGCACGACGAAGGCCCGCAAAGCCGCCATGGGCTTTATAATCGTCAAGAGAAAGCGGATCGGTAATGCCGCAGCGAGCAAAAGTGAGACGGGTCTGGCCTTTCAGGAACGGGAGGTCCTCGACATCCCCGAGACAGAGCGCATGCGCCCCGCCGTCCATCAATCCCGCGTCGAACAGGCCGGTCACATCCTTCGCCTTGACTGGCCCATAGCCGATCCGCTTACCAGAAAGCTCGATCTCGACCAGCGGTTCCAGCCAGAACATTCCGCGCGAGCCGTTGCGCACGACAATCGCATCGAGGCCGCGGGCTTCGATCTCCTGGGTAATCGCCTTTGCCACCTTCTCGGCCCCGAGCGAGAGCGCTGCGGCATCGCGCGGAACATAAATCTTCACGGTCATCGGCGCGCCTCCTCGACGAGTTCGCCCGCCAGTTCGTCATCAACCCGGCCATGCACTTCGCCATCGAACATGACGGCCGGTGCGCAGGCGCAGAGGCCGAGACAGTATACCGGCTCCAGCGTGACGCTGCCATCAAGGGTCGTCTGATGGAAATCGATACCGAGCATCTGCTTGACGCGCTCGGCCAGCGCGTCCCCGCCCATCGACTGGCAGGCTTCGGCACGACAGAGCTTCAGCACGTGCCGACCGGCGGGATGATCACGATAATCATGATAGAAGGTTACAACGCCGTGGACTTCGGCGCGGGAAAGATTGAGCTCGTCGGCGATAACAGGCAGGGCTTCCTGCGGTATGTAACCGAACTCGCCTTGAACCTGATGCAGAATGGGGAGCAGCGGACCCTCGAGGGGACGAAGATCGGCAACAATCGAGCGGACGCGCTYGGCTATATCGCGCTCAGCGATACGAATGTTCATCAGCAGCCCTCCCTACGGCTTGCGTGTTCAAAAACCGCAAATCCTCCCCATGTCATTGCGATTTCTGGGGAACTGTCTCAGGGAAGTAAGCTGCGATCAATAAAGCAGTCGCGTTGTTCGATAGTTTTTTTCTATCAAAGTTCCGCGTCTTCAACGAGTGTTCTCGCTTCATGCAACAAAGYGGAGACGAGCGGCGTAAAGGGTTCACGATAGGGAGCAACCAGCCCGACGAGATGGTGCGCCTCCGGCTCGATGATGGGGATCATCCGGATCTCCACAGGAAAACCAAATGATTTCGCGACGTTGCGCGGCATGATGCTGGCCCAGCGGCCGGTCCGTACATGCGAAAAAAGCACGATCATCGAGTTCGATTCGAGCGTCGGATGCACCGTCGCGCCGGCTTCCGTCAAATGTCGGTTAATGATGCGCCGGTTCTGCATGTCGGCCGTCAATAGGCAAAGTCGAAGATCGCCCACTTCACGCCATGTCACATCATCGCGATCCGAAAGTGGACTACCAGCGGCAGTGATGAGATTGTAGCGTTCGGCGTAAAGCGGCACCGAGGTAACGCGGCCAAGCGGCTCGTTTTCCAGATAGGTGATGCCAGCATCGATCTCGAGATTTTCGAGCATGCTCAGGACCTGCAGCGAGTTGCGCGAGACGATGGAGAAGGTGACGTCGGGATGCCGTTCCTGAAAGGGCGTAGTGATTCGCGACAGCATGGCGAGCGCTGTCGGAATTGAGGCGAGACGCAGATGACCGGAGAGACCCTTGCGGGCAGCACGCATTTCCTCGCGCATGGTGCGCGTATCGCCGACGATGCGCCGCGCCCATTCCAGCACACGCTGCCCTTCCGGGGTCAATCCCTGGAAACGGGAGCCACGCTGCACCAGCATGACGCCGAGCTGATCCTCGAGCTGGCGGATAGCGGCCGAAAGCGTCGGTTGGGAAACGCCGCATTCCTCCGCAGCACGACCGAAATGTTTCTCGTTGGCGAGTGCAATGAAGAATTCCAGCTTGTCGATCATCCGGCCTCCCTGCCGAATTCGGGATGAGGCCTATCTTTGCGGCTTGCCGGCCGCTTCGCAAGAGCTGGCGGGTTCAGTCCTTCTCGGCAACCGGAAAGAGACTGAAGAGTGATTCGAGAAAAGCCAGAATGCTCTCGTTGCCCATGCTGTAGTAGACGAGCCGCCCTTCGCGCCGCGTATTGACGAGGCCTTCGAGCCTCAGCCGCGCAAGCTGCTGAGACACCATAGCCTGCTGTATACCAAGGATATCCTCGATCTCCCCGACGGTCCTTTCCCCTTCCGACAGGATACAGAGAATGAGAAGTCGGGTCTGATGGGCTAAAGCCTTCAGGAGATCGCTTGCCTCGTGGGCTTTGTCAGCAAGCTTCTGCAAGTCCTGGCCGGTCATGCCCGGCTTCGGTTTAGGCAATGGCATTTGCTTATCGGAAGGAGGTAATAAGGTAGATCAGTACACTATCATATTCGCAGAAGCGAATTGGTCAAATGTGGCGAAATACCAAAAAAAGTCCAAGCAAATCAGCAAATAAGCTGGCCGCCATTGATCTCTAGAACTTGACCGGTGATGTAGCCGGAGAGCGACGGGGCAGCCAGGAAGAGATAGGCAGGCGCGCAATCTTCTGCTGTTCCGAGCCGTTGCAGCGGAATAGACTTCCGGGCCTGCTCCAGTTTCTCGCGAGATGAATAGCGTGCATGGAAATCGGTTTCGATCGTGCCGGGTGAGACACAATTGACTCTTATAGCGTCAGGCGCGAGTTCCCGCGCCAGCGCCTTCGAATAGGTCGCAACGAAAGCCTTCGATGCGGAATAGATTGCAGAACCAGGACTTCCGCCCGTCAGCGCCGAAATCGAAACCGTATTGACGATGGCGGCGCCCTGCGCCGCCCGCAACGCGGGAAGCAGCGCCCGCGTCAACTCCACCACCGACGTCTGGTTGAGTCTCACGATGGTCTCGTAATCGGCATCGGTGAGCTCTCCGGCCGGAAAGCGGCCATGCATGGTGCCGGCATTGTTGACCAGCACATGCACGGCGTCGAAGAACTCGAGCGCTTCCGCCGCAAACTTCGCCGCCCCGCCCGGATGCAGGAAATCCGCCGGCAACAGCAGGGCGCGGCGCTCCGATTCGGCCGTCAGAAGAAAATCCGGCAGTTCGCGTTCTCCATCACGACCTGTGTGGACGAGTACGCGCGCACCGCAATCCAGAAACTGGCGGGCAATTTCCAGGCCGATACCCCGACCAGCCCCCGTGACGACGACATTGCGGTTCTCGAACAGTTTGGGATGAAACACGAAGCCCTCCTCCTTGCGGGACCGGCCCCGCCGCTTGCGCTATCAGGGCCTAACATATGCGGCCATCAGCTAAAAGAAAGCCCGAAGGTCTAAGCACCCAGGTCCAGAAGCCGCGCGCCGGCGCCTTCCTTACCGAGAACGTCGAAGGGATTGCGCAGTGGACAGGCGTCGATAGAGAGGCAACCGCAGCCGATGCAACTCGTCAGATGATCACGCAGCAGGCTCAGTCGCTTGATACGAGCATCGAGATCATCTTTCCAGAGCGCCGACAGCCGCTGCCAGTCCTCGACTGTCGGCGTACGACTCTGCGGCAGCGTTTCGAAGGCAGTCTGAATTTCGGCAAGCGGGATGCCGACGCGTTGCGCCACCTTGATGATGCCGAGACGCCTAAGAACGTCGCGGCCGTAGCGGCGCTGGTTGCCGCGGGTGCGGATGCTGGAGATCAGCCCCTTCGTCTCGTAGAAATGCAGGGCAGAGACAGCAAGTCCGCTTCGCTCTGCCACCTCGCCCACCGTCAGGAGCCTGCTCAGGGAGAATGCCGAATTCTGCTGCATGGCCTATTGACCTCAATGTTAGTTGAGGTTTTATAGACTGCGCTCCAGAGGCCGTAAAGCCGACACGAGAAGGAGCAATGCATGCAGAAACCCATGAGGCTTGCCGTCATCTACGGCAGCACGCGTGAGGGACGCATCTGCGACAGGGTGGTGAAATGGCTCGAAAGAGAGCTGGCCCGCTTTCCGCAATTCGAGATCGACATTATCGATCCGCTGGCATTTTCATTGCCGCGAGAGCATGTACCACATCATCCGGAGGCAAGACGGCTTGCTGACAGACTCCATCAGGCCGATGGCTTCATCCTCGTCACACCGGAATATAACCACAGCTTCACCGCTTCCCTGAAATTCCTCATCGATCTCTTCGCTGAGCCCTGGCACGGCAAGCCGATCGCTTTCATCTGCTATGGCGGCGTCTCCGCCGGATTGCGCGCGGTCGAACAGCTCCGCCTCGTCTTTGCGGAGCTTCACGCAGTCACGATCTGCGATGCCGTCAGCTTCAGTTCCCCCTGGCGCCGTTTCGACAATGAAGGCCGGCTGCAGGATCCAGAGGATGCGTTGCGCCGGCTTTCCCGAATGATGGCCCTGTTGCAATGGTGGACTGAGGCGCTGATCGCTGCCCGCAGCGACACTCCTTATGCCGGCATCGCCGCCTGAGACAACGATATCCGATTCCGTTTCTGGCAGGTACGGAACCGGCTGGGCACCCGGACAGGACCTCCGTCCGGGTGTTCCCCTCCCCTGACACTTGACAGCTGCGTCCGAACTGCCATCGCCCTTTCCGACCGTGTAGCCGGATAGGAATTTTACGGTTGCGGTATCGCAGGCCCGGTGCTAGCTTCCGCCACAATTTCACGGGGGAGCTCCGAATTGCCGGGGCTGAGATGTGAGGCGCATGCCTCCGGACCCTTCAAAGCTGATCTGGGTAATGCCAGCGGAGCGAGGTCCAAATGTTTTCCGGCGCACAAGTGTCTCTATATCCGATGTCCGGCAATTTCGTCGGCATCATCCTTGAAGCGATCAAGGCTCTCGATCCCTATCGTGATCGTCTTCGCATCGAAACCGACGATATTTCCACACTGATGGTCGGCCCGCCCGACGTGCTGTTTGCCGCCATGCGCGACCTCTTCGTCTCTGCTGCCGCAAGCGGCGAGCATTGCGTATTGTCCGCCGCAATCTCGCGGGGCTGCCCCGGCGAACCGGATGATGCGATCTGTGGCGCCGGCCTGTCTTCCAGCCGATCCGAGCCGCTCGCCGAGCGAGTGGAAGCCGCGATTGCGGCGGTCAAGGACACCACAGAAACCGGCCAGCCAACGGCCGCCCAATTTTCTCTGTACGTTATGGGAACGGGCACCCATATGGACGAGATCTATGGCTGCATCGATTTTCTGAAGCGCTCGGGCACATTCGACCGCTCCAAGAATTTCTGCACCAAGCTGCGCGGCGATGCCGGCGCGATCTTCGCGACCATCCATGAAGCTTTCTATCGCTTCGGCGATCCCGAAGGCCATGTAACGCTGGATATCACGGTCTCCGCGAACAGCCCGAGCAAAGCCTGAGACGCCTGACGGCAATGACCCTAGCGAAACCGGATTCGACATTTGCGCCGCTGAGGCGGGCCTTGCCCGCCATTCTTGCTGTGGCCGCCTTCCTGGCTGTTTGGGAGCTCTATGTCGACTTCTCCGGCATCAAACCCTCCATTCTTCCCTCGCCTTCGCGCATACTCACGCAGGGCTGGGTGAACAGGCAGGCCCTGCTCGACAATACCTGGCCGACGCTCAGCGCAACACTCGGCGGTTTTGCCCTGTCGCTGGTCTTCGCCTTCGCCTCGTCCGTGCTGATGGATTTCGTGCCCTTCATGCGCCGCGCGCTGCTGCCGCTCTTCATCGTCAGCCAGACACTGCCGCTGGTGGCAATCGCGCCTTTGGTCGTGCTGTGGTTCGGCTTCGGGCTGCTGCCGAAACTCCTGCTCGTTGCCCTCGTCACCTTCTTTCCGCTGCTGGTCGCCCTGTTGCAGGGCTATGAATCGACAGACGGGGATATCGCCGAGCTTCTGAGTTCCATGAAGGCAAGCCGCTGGCGCATCTTCCGCCTGGCACGGCTTCCCTCCGCCATGCCCTTCTTCTTTGCCGGCCTTCGCATATCGATCACCTATGCGGTCGTCGGTGCGATCTTCGCCGAATATGCAGGCGCTGCCCGTGGCCTTGGGATCTACATTCTCAATGCCAAGAACAATTTCCGCCCCGATCTCGTGCTCGCCGCCGTTGTCGTCAGCGCCCTTCTGACACTTTGCCTCTTCGGCCTTGCGCTGGCGATCCAGCATCTCGTCATGCCTTGGCAATCCTCGGCGGAGAAACGCCGATGAGCGGTATGCTGCAGCTGAAGAACATCTCGAAGTCCTTCGATGGCATGGAAGTGCTGAAGGATATTTCTCTCCATATCGCCAGAGGCGAATTCGTCTCGATCGTCGGCCCCTCGGGTTCCGGCAAGTCGACGATCCTCAGGCTGCTGACGCAGGCGCTTCAAGCCGATAATGGTGACATTTTCTTCGACGGCACCCCGCTCGCGCAAGCCGCTCACGCCTTCGCCTTCATGCCCCAGCGCGATGCGTTGATGCCGTGGCGAAGCGTCATCGACAATGCAATCCTCGGCCTCGAAGTACATGGTATGCGCCGCAGCCAAGCGCGCGCCGCAGCCGCCCCCCTCTTTGAGCGCTTCGGCCTTGCCGGCTTCGAAAACCACTACCCCGCAGCTCTTTCAGGGGGCATGCGCCAGCGCGCCGCCCTGCTGCGCACCGTGATCCAGCGCCAGGACATGCTACTGCTCGACGAGCCCTTCGGCGCACTCGACGCACTGACCCGCACGCAGATGCAGGAATGGCTGCAGGGTATGTGGACGGATCACCGCTGGACAGCCCTTCTGATTACCCACGATGTGCGGGAAGCCGTCTTCCTGTCCGACCGCATCTATGTGCTTTCCGCTCGCCCCGCAACGGTAGTCAGGGAATTCGAGGTACCACTCGCGAGGCCGCGTACGCTTGCCGACCTTGGTTCCCCGACTGCTCAAGCGATCGAAACCGAAATTCTTCAAACACTGCTGCATCCGCAAAGAACCTGAGGAGGTCCTGATGCTTCTCACCCGCCGACAGACCCTTTTTGCCGCCATGGCCGCAAGCCTTGCCGGCCGCACCGCCTTCGCCCAATCCACCGCCAAAGCGCGCGTCGCACTCGACTGGACACCGAACACCAATCACATCGGCATCTATGTCGCCAAGGCGAAGGGTTTCTATGAGGCTGCCGGCCTCAACGTCGAAATCCTGCCTTATGCCGATACCAGCGCCGGCACGCTGGTCGCAAACGGTGTCGCCGATTTCGGTATCTGCGGAGAGATCGAGACTTTCACCCAGCGCGCCGCCGGTGCGGATGTGAAACTTGTCTACGCCGTGGTGCAGACGGAAACCGGCAGATTGATCTTCAAGGGCGGCCGCGACGACATCAAGAGCCCCCGGGATTTGGACGGCAAGACCTATGGCGGCTTCGGCGGCGCATGGGAGGAAGCGCTCGTCTCCTCGATGATCCGCAACGACGGCGGCAAGGGCACAATCCAGAACGTTACCCTCGGCACCTCGGCCTATGAGGCACTCGACAATGGCGCCGTGGATTTCACGCTGGAAATCTACACCTGGGAGGGCATTGCCGCCCAACTCGAGAACCGGCAGGTCGGCCGCTGGCGTTATAGCGATTACGGCATTCCCGACGAGCAGACGACCGCGATCGCTTCGAGCGATGCCTATCTTGCGGCCAATCCGAAAAACGCCCGCGCATTCGTCCAGGCGACGCTGAAGGGTTACGCCTATTCGGTCGAGAACCCGGACGAAGCCTGCGATCTCCTGATTGCCGGCAGCAATGGCGCACTGCTTAACACCGACCTTGTCAAGGCATCGCAGAAGGCCCTTGTCGAGGGGCATTTCCTTAAGGGCGAAAACGGCGCGATCGGCACCATCGATCCGGCCAAGGCGGAAGCGATCGGCACCTTCCTGTTCGATCATGGCATCCTCCTCGATGCCAACGGTACGGCACTGAAGGAAAAACCCGACTTTTCCGCCTACTACACCAACGATCTCCTCGGCTGAGGCGAGCCGCCCTTGCGGGCAGCAGCTTTCCGCTGCAAGGTCCCGCAAGGAGCGAGGGAGTGACATGCAGCAGCAGAACCGGGTGGCCGGGGCGGATTTCTTGCGCGCAGCCGCCTGCTTGCTCGTCCTCATCCATCATCTCATTTTGCGCATCGACCTCACCAAACTCGGCGAAGGATCGCGGCCGACGCTGACTGCCTTGCGCTTCGGCAATTTCGGCGTCGCCATCTTCTTCATTCTCAGCGGATTCCTGCTGGCCTTGCCGTTCTGGCGCGCCCTTGACGCCGGTGGTGCCATGCCCGACCTGCGCATCTATGCACTGCGTCGCGCGACCCGCATCGTACCCGGCTATTGGGTGGCTTTGACCGCGGGCTTCATCCTGAGCTTCACGCTGCTTGAATTTGCGCTGACACCGGAACTCCTTATGCGCTATGCCAGCGGTCTCTTCTTCATGAGCCAATGGCACTGGCGCACCTTCTTTCCTGTCGAAGGGAACGGCCCGCTCTGGTCCATATCCTTCGAAGCGACGAGCTATGTGCTGCTGCCGCTTGGCTTCCTCTGGCTTTTCGCCATCCCGGAAAAACGCCGATCGCCGCTCGTGACGCGCCTTGCCTGGCTCGGCATCATTGTCGCAGCACTGATCGGCCATGAAACCTTCCGTGCGCTTGCCCCTCCCAATGAGATTGACCGTGGCTGGCAGTATGGCATGCATGGCGGCGCGAAGGAGTGGATGCCCAACTACAATCCAATCGGCTTCTTCGCCGTTTTCGCACTCGGTTCACTCGCAGCCGGCATTCAGATCCTGCTGGCGCGAAAGCGTCGGATCTGGTTCGACATTATTGCATTTGCCTGCCTTGTTGCAGCCGGCTTCCAGCTACCGCTTTCGACAGGCGGACCTTGGGAAGCCTATGGATGGCTCGGAATCCCCTATGCCTTTCCGCTTTTTCCGGTTCTGATCGCTGTCGCCCTTGTGTCGCTCTCACGCTCCGTGCTGCTTGCGGCACTGCTGGACAATGCCTTCATGCGTTTTGCTGCAACCATCTCCTTCGGCATCTATATCTGGCAGGACATCGTGCTGACTTCGATGCAGACGATCTCTCCGGCCATATTCGGGATCGGGAAAGACGATCCGTTACGGGATTGGTTTATCGGCTGCACCTTTGCGACGGTGATCATTTTTCCTATAGCAAGCCTCAGCTATTTCCTTCTCGAGCGGCCGGCAATACGACGCGCCGCACGCATAACGCGCAAGAATTCAGCCATTAACGCAATATAGTTAATTCGAAGCCAGCCAAAATATCCGGGACATATTTCGAAATACTCCCAAATTTGGCCCCGTTAGGGTTACGAAAACATTAAGCAAGCGGGTGACAAATCGATCCTGTCCATGTATTTGTGCCGGCGCGATGCAATATGAGAGTATTCCCACGGACGTTGCTTAATGAACGTGTTTACTTCAAACAAGCTTCAAGAGACGGTTTTCTCTGCAAAAACAGTGAAGATGAAGGCTCTAGAGGCAGCGAATTCCAATATTCGCCAGCCCGACAGCTTTGTCTCGTTGGATGGGCGAAACCGGCTTCAGCTTGGTTTGAAAAGAGCTTTCGACATTTTCGGGGCAACCAGCGCCCTAGTCATCCTGTTTCCGGTTCTTCTGACCATTGCGCTTCTCATCGTGATCGATGACGGCGGACCGATATTTTTCCGGCAGATTCGCTGGGGCCTGAAGGGCAGCAAGATCACCGTCTACAAGTTCCGCTCCATGCGGACGGACCTCTGCGATCCGACCGGCATCGAACAGACCGTCAAGGGCGATCGGCGCGTAACGCGGATCGGCGCCTTCCTGCGCAAGACCAATATCGACGAGCTTCCCCAGCTTCTCAACGTTATCAAGGGCGATATGTCGCTCGTCGGGCCCCGATGCCATGCCATCAACATGCGCGCAGCCGGCATGCTCTACGAAGAGCTGGTGCCCGAATATCATTACCGCCATCTGATGCGGCCGGGCATTACCGGCCTTGCCCAGACGCGCGGCTGGCGCGGCCCGACAGAGCGCCCGACAAAGGCACGCGCCCGCATCGCCAGCGATATCTATTACATCAGAAATTTCAGCCTCTGGCTGGATATGAAGATCCTGTTCGGCACACTGCTGTCCGAACTGCGCGGTGGCACCGGCTTCTGAAAAGCCACTTCAAGTGACTTCCAGGACGTGCGGCGAAAGCCACCTCTTTTCGTTTCAATGTCCGGTATGATACCCGCAGCCTTCGCAGCGATGAATAAAGCCGGACTGGCATCAAAGAAGCCTTCCAGGGTGTCGCTCGGCACTTCTATGCGGCTACCCCTGCAAACGATGACGTATGATGAACGGCGCTGCGCCTGCCGCAGGGTGCGGCTTGCCAAAGAAAAAGCGGCCTTGAAAGGCCGTTTTTCTCACTCTGTCAGTCTTTGACTGAGCCGATCAGTCCTGCTGGACGACGCCACGCAGGTGGGTCAGTTCCATGATGAAGTGCTCGAGCTTGGACTTATGCTCGTGATGCTCGGTATCTTCGAGCTCTTTCTTCGCAGCTTCGATACGGCGGGTCAGTTCGTCCTTGTTGAGTTCTTCGACGCGAACAGCAGACTCGGCAAGCAGCGTGCAGCCGGTCGGCAGGATGTCGGCAAAACCGCCAAACACGACGTAGTCCTGCTTGGAGCCGGAAGCGGAACGTACGCTCACGATGCCCGGCTTGATGGTCGTCATCGTCGGAGCATGATTGGCCATGACCGTCATCTCGCCTTCGGTCGCAGGAATGACGACCTCGGTCACCATTTCCGACAACAGCAGACGCTCCGGCGAAACGAGCTCAAAGTTGAAATTGTCAGCCATCAGTGACTTACCTTCTCGGCTATGGCTTTCGCATCTTGCAATTTGGTCCCGCAGAACGGGCAGTGCATTATCGCTTGGTCGAGATATCCGAGGCCTTCCTCGGTCTGCGCCAACCCCACCACCATCATCGTCACGCCGTTATCGGCACGGTATATGGTCGGCACTGCAGGTTCAGGGAGTTCCGCCACGACCCCTTTGAGGGAGTCGCAGCAGAATATCTCGTCCTGAGCATCGCTCATCAGGCAGCTGCGAGCTTCTTGGCTTTCTCGACAGCTTCATCGATCGAGCCAACCATGTAGAAGGCAGCCTCCGGCAGGTGGTCATACTCGCCGTTGACGAGACCCTTGAAGCCCTTGATCGTGTCTTCGAGAGCAACGAGCTTGCCCGGCGAGCCGGTGAAGACTTCGGCAACGAAGAACGGCTGCGACAGGAAGCGTTCAATCTTGCGGGCGCGGGCAACAGCGATCTTGTCCTCTTCGGACAGTTCGTCCATGCCCAGGATGGCGATGATGTCCTGCAGGGCCTTGTAGCGCTGGAGGGTCGACTGAACCTTACGGGCAATTTCGTAATGTTCGTCGCCGACGACCAGCGGATCGAGCATGCGCGAGGTGGAGTCGAGCGGGTCGACAGCCGGGTAGATGCCCTTTTCGGCGATAGAACGCGACAGAACCGTCGTTGCGTCCAAGTGGGCGAACGAGGTTGCCGGTGCCGGGTCGGTCAAGTCGTCGGCCGGAACGTAAATGGCCTGAACCGAGGTGATCGAGCCGGTCGTCGTCGTGGTGATGCGTTCCTGCATCTGACCCATGTCCGTTGCAAGCGTCGGCTGATAGCCGACGGCCGAAGGAATACGGCCGAGCAGAGCCGACACTTCCGAACCTGCCTGCGTGAAGCGGAAGATATTGTCGACGAAGAACAGAACGTCCTGACCCTGGTCGCGGAAGTGTTCGGCAACCGTCAGACCAGTCAGAGCGACGCGAGCGCGGGCGCCCGGCGGTTCGTTCATCTGGCCATAAACCAGCGCAGCCTTGGAGCCTTCGCCGCCGCCATGCTTGTTGACGTTCGATTCGATCATTTCGTGGTAGAGGTCGTTGCCCTCGCGGGTACGTTCACCGACACCTGCGAAAACCGAGTAACCACCATGCGCCTTGGCGACGTTGTTGATCAGTTCCATGATCAGAACGGTCTTGCCGACGCCTGCGCCGCCAAAGAGGCCGATCTTGCCGCCGCGTGCGTAAGGCGCGAGAAGATCGACGACCTTGATGCCGGTGACGAGGATCTGTGCTTCCGTGGACTGCTCCACATAGGCCGGTGCGTCCTGGTGGATGGAACGCTTGTGTGCGGTAACCAGCGGACCAGCTTCGTCGACCGGCTCGCCGATGACGTTCATGATGCGGCCGAGCGTCTCGTTACCCACCGGAACCATGATCGGAGCACCGGTATCGGTGACTACCTGGCCGCGGACGAGACCTTCGGACGAGTCCATCGCAATGGTACGAACTTCGTTTTCGCCGAGGTGCTGGGCAACTTCGAGAACCAGACGGTTGCCGTTGTTGCTCGTTTCCAGCGCGTTCAGGATCTTCGGCAGATCGCCTTCGAAAGCAACGTCAACGACGGCGCCGATAACCTGTGTGACTCTGCCGACAGAGCCGGTCTTGGGGGTAGCTGCCTCAGCCATTTTCTGACCCTCTTTTCCTAACCTCAGAGCGCTTCCGCGCCCGAAATGATTTCAATGAGTTCCTTGGTGATCTGCGCCTGACGCTGACGGTTGTAGCTCAGCGTCAGCTTATTGATCATCTCACCAGCATTGCGCGTCGCGTTATCCATCGCGCTCATCTTGGCGCCCATTTCACCCGCGACGTTCTCAAGGAGAGCACGGAAGATCTGGACAGAGATATTGCGCGGGATCAGATCGTCGAGGATCGACGCCGGATCCGGCTCGTATTCGTATACAGCGCCAGCATGTTCTGCGTCCTCGGCGACAACCTCAGGGGCCTTGGCCGGAATGAGCTGCTGTGCGGTCGGAATCTGCGAGATGACCGACTTGAACTCGGAATAGAACAACGTGCAGACGTCGAATTCGCCGGCTTCGAACATCTCGATGATGCGCTTGCCGATCTGGTCTGCGTTCTCGAAGCCGACGCGCTTCACATCGCGCAGTTCCTTGCGCTCGATGATCAGCGAAGCGTATTCGCGACGCAGAATGTCGTAACCCTTCTTGCCGACGGTGAAGATCTTTACCGTCTTGCCCTCAGCGGTCAGCTTGCGGACGTGATCGCGCGCAAAACGCGCGATCTGCGAGTTGAAGCCACCGCAAAGACCGCGCTCCGCGGTGCAGACGACGAGCAGATGGACCTGGTCCTTGCCGGTGCCGGTCATAAGCGCCGGCGCACCGTCTGCATCGGTAACGGCCTTGGCGATGTTCGCCAGAACCGCACCCATGCGCTGCGAATAGGGCCTGGCGGCCTCGGCCGCCTCCTGCGCACGCCGAAGCTTCGCCGCGGCGACCATTTTCATCGCCTTGGTGATCTTCTGCGTCGCCTTGACGGAGGCGATCCGGTTCTTCAGATCCTTAAGTGAAGGCATCCGTTATCCGTCCTAACTTAGGGCCCGATTACGAGAAAGACTTGGCGAAGCTGTCAACAGCAGCCGTGAGCTGGCTCCTGGTGCCGTCGCTGATTGCCTTTTCCGTGCGGATCGCGTCGAGGATGGCGGAGCCTTCCGAACGCAGGTACGAAAGCAAGCCCTGCTCGAACTTGCCGACCGATGCGACCGGCAGCTTGTCGAGATAGCCGTTAACGCCAGCGAAAATCACCGCAACCTGCTCTTCCGTCTTCAGCGGCGAGAACTGCGGCTGCTTCAGAAGTTCGGTCAGGCGCGCACCGCGGTTCAGCAGGCGCTGCGTTGCAGCGTCAAGGTCCGAACCGAACTGGGCGAAGGCAGCCATTTCGCGATACTGGGCAAGTTCGCCCTTGATCGAGCCGGCAACCTGCTTCATCGCCTTGATCTGCGCCGCCGAACCGACGCGGGAAACCGACAGACCGACGTTCACGGCCGGGCGGATGCCCTGATAGAACAGGTCGGTTTCAAGGAAGATCTGGCCGTCGGTGATCGAGATCACGTTGGTCGGAATGAAGGCCGACACGTCGTTGCCCTGCGTTTCGATAACAGGAAGAGCAGTCAGCGAGCCGGCGCCCTGGTCGTCGTTCATCTTCGCAGCGCGCTCAAGGAGACGCGAGTGCAGGTAGAAAACGTCGCCCGGATAGGCTTCGCGGCCCGGCGGGCGGCGCAGCAGCAGCGACATCTGGCGGTAGGAAACGGCCTGCTTGGACAGGTCGTCGTAACCGATCAGCGCGTGCATGCCGTTATCGCGGAAATATTCGCCCATGGCGCAGCCGGCAAACGGTGCCAGATACTGCATCGGAGCCGGATCGGAAGCGGTAGCGGCAACGATGATCGAATACTTCAGCGCGCCGCGCTCTTCGAGCACCTTGACGAACTGTGCGACAGTCGAACGCTTCTGACCGATGGCGACGTAGACGCAGTAAAGCTTCTCACCTTCCGGACCGTTCTCGTGAATGGCCTTCTGGTTGAGGAAGGCATCGAGCAGGATCGCGGTCTTGCCGGTCTGGCGGTCGCCGATGACGAGCTCGCGCTGGCCGCGGCCAACCGGGATGAGGGCGTCGATGGCCTTGAGGCCGGTCGACATCGGCTCATGAACCGACTTGCGCGGAATGATGCCCGGAGCCTTGATGTCGACGCGCGAACGGCGGGTCGCGTTGATCGGGCCCTTGCCGTCGATCGGATTGCCGAGAGCATCGACAACACGGCCGAGCAGTTCCGGACCGACCGGAACGTCAACGATCGCGCCAGTGCGCTTGACGGTGTCGCCTTCCTTGATGTCGCGGTCGGCGCCGAAAATAACGACACCGACATTGTCGGATTCAAGGTTKAGCGCCATGCCGCGGATGCCGCCCGGGAACTCGACCATTTCACCTGCCTGGACGTTGTCCAGACCGTAAACGCGAGCGATACCGTCACCGACGGAGAGAACCTGGCCGACTTCCGAGACTTCTGCCTCTTTGCCGAAATTTTTGATCTGGTCTTTGAGAATTGCGGAAATTTCCGCGGCGCGGATATCCATCAGCCAACCTCTTTCAATGCGAGCTTAAGGGTAGAGAGTTTGGTACGAAGAGACGTATCAATCTGACGGGACCCGACCTTGACGATCAGACCACCAAGAATTGACGGATCAACCGTGACGTTGATCGTCACGTCTTTGCCGGTGACGCTCTTGAGTGCCGCCTTCAATTCGGTTTCCTGCGCTTCAGTCAGCGCATGGGCCGAAGTGACTTCGGCAGAAATTTCGCCGCGATGGTTGGCAGCAATGATACGGAAGGCCTTGATCATGCCCGGCAGGGCAAACAGGCGACGGTTACGCGCCACGACCTTCAGGAAATTGGCGAAGAAACCCGAGATGCCAGCCTTCTCGCTGAGAGCGATGATGGCCTTCACCTGATCCTCGGAGGAGAAAACCGGGCTCATGACGAAGCGCTTCAGGTCGCTGCTCTCATCCAGCATCGCCTGGAAACGGTCGAGATCGGCGGTAACGCTGTCGACCACACCTTCTTCGAGCGCCAACTCGAAAAGAGACGAGGCATAGCGCTCGGCAACACCAGAAGTAAGCTGGGACGTGTCTGCCACGGGCACAAATTTCCCTGATTTCAATCCAAAATCCGACTTCCGACGGGCGCCGAGCCTATGACTTTGAATTCGTTTTGATTTCCCCCAGAAATCGCAAGAGAAGCCTCTTGCTTCTTCCGAAATTCGGGGTCCGTCTAACATAGGATGTTCGGACTCGCAACACGCGTAACGCCCGAATAAGCCTTTCACATGATTTTCTATCGGCAAAATCACGCAAACGCCCGAAAGCGGCCTGTGAAGCGCTCTCTTTCGGCTCTGGATCAGCCCTGCAGGAAGCCAAATACGTGAAGGAGTGGCAAAGCCGCAACGGCGGCCTGTACAACCAGAAGTAAATAATTGAGCATCGTGCTCCCCCTGTCGGACAGGATGGAAATGATGCGAGCGAAAGCCGCCATCGCGAAGGCCGCTCCAAGCGCCAGATAAGTCCAGTCCTGCGCCAGCATGATCGCGGCAAGGCCGAGACCGAGATAGAAACCGCCTATCGACCGCACTTCACTGAAACCTTCGCGCCGCTCGCCGCGCGGAGCAAGGCCGAAGAAACGCATGGCAAGGCCGGGTGCAAACATCATGATGAAACCGGCAACCGCAGTGAAAGCCGCCGCGCCGAAAGCAAGCTGCTCGCCCATCTCCGTCGGAAAGTAGAACTCCATGCCTCGACCCCAAATCATCAGCTGATTCTGTGTTTATGCCATGATCGGCGACATCCGGAAACGCCGGGCCGCAACGATCTACAGGAAGCTCTGCGGATCGATATCGAGCTGCACCTGAACCGAGCCGCGCTCCTTCGGCGATTGTAAGAGCATCGCCCGCAGATAGGCCTGCATGTCCGAGTTCCGGCGGCCATGCACCAGGAGGCGGAAGCGATGGCGGCCGCGCACCAGCGCCAGCGGCGCCTCCGCCGGCCCGAGAACGGAAATGCCTGACACCTGCGGTGCGGCGTTGCGCATGCCGCGCGCATGGTTTTCCGCATCATGGCGCGTATCGGCTGAAACGATGATGGAGGCGAGCCTGCCGAAGGGCGGCAGGATGGCACGCTCGCGCTCGCTGATCTCGCGCTCGTAGAAAGCCCGGGCATCGCCGGAGACGATCGCCTGCATGACAGGATGCTGCGGCTGGTAGGTCTGCAGCAGACCGTGGCTCTTCAGGCCCGTTCGGCCGGCGCGGCCCGTGACCTGCGAAAGCAGCTGGAAGGTCCGCTCGGCCGCGCGCGGATCACCGTTCGCCAGGCCAAGATCGGAATCGACGATGCCGACCAGCGTCATCAGCGGGAAGTTGTGCCCCTTGGCGACAAGCTGCGTGCCGATGACGATATCGGCTTCGCCCTTGGCGATAGCATCGAGCTCCAGCCGCAGCCGCTTCACCCCGCCCAAGATGTCGGAGGAAAGCACGATGGTGCGCGCATCCGGAAAATGCCGCTCCACCTCTTCGGCAATGCGCTCCACGCCCGGCCCGCAAGCAACGAGATGGTCGAGCGTCCCGCATTCCGGGCAGGCCTCCGGCGTCGGCTCGTTATGACCGCACTGATGGCATTGCAATTGCCGGCGGAAGCGATGCTCCACCAGCCAGCTCGAACATTGCGGGCACTGGAAACGATGGCCGCAGACACGGCAGAGCGTCAGCGGCGCATAACCGCGGCGATTGAGGAAGAGCAGCGCCTGCTCGCCCTTCTCCACTGTTTTGCCGATCGCCCGAACCAGCACCGGCGACAGGAAACCGCCGCGCTCCGGCGCATGGCGCCGCATGTCGACGAGATGCAGGTCGGGCAGCGCGGCATCGCCAAAACGCGTCGGCAGATGGATCGTGCTGTAGCGTCCACTCTGGCCGTTCACCTGGCTTTCAACCGAAGGCGTCGCCGAAACGAGCACGACGGGGAAATCGCCGATCCGCGCCCGCACGACCGCCATGTCGCGCGCATTGTAGTAGACCCGGTCCTCCTGCTTGTAGGCAGGATCGTGCTCTTCATCGACGACGATGAGGCCCAGATCTTCGAACGGCAGGAAGAGGGCCGAGCGTGCGCCGGCGACGACCCGCACCTCTCCGGTCACCGCCTGCCGCCAGACCTTTTCACGGGTTCGCGGTGCAAGGTCGGAATGCCATTCGGCAGGTTTCGCGCCGAAGCGATCCTGAAAACGTTCGAGGAAACTTGCGGTAAGCGCGATCTCCGGCAGCAGGATCAGCACCTGCTTGCCGCGCCTGAGAGTTTCGGCAATCGCCTCGAAATAGACTTCCGTCTTGCCGGAGCCGGTAACGCCGTCGATCAGCGAAACCGCGAATTCGCCCTTGCGCACCTCATCCAGAATTTCCTCGGCAGCTTCCTTCTGCGGCCCTTCGAGGCGCGAACCGATAAAATCCGGGTCCGGCTTGGCAACGATGGGCGGCGGCGGCAGGAAGATGGTCTCGAAGATGCCCTGTGCTATCAGCCCGTCGACAACGCTGGTGGAAACGCCCGCCGCATGCGCAAGGCCGGTACGCGTCCAGGAAAGCCCGTCCGATGTTGCGTCAAGCACACGGGCGCGCGCCGGCGTCATCCGCTCCGGCTCGCCGCCGACGAAACGCAATCCCTCCACCATCGGCTCCGGCTCGAAAGCATTCGGCGCCCTCAGCGCCATCCGCGCCACCAGTCCCGGCGGAGAAAGCGTATAGGTCGCCACCCAGTCGATGAAATCCCGCATCTCCTTGTTGAGCGGCGGGCAATCGAAAACGTGGGTGATGGGCCTGAGCTTCTTAGGATCGACGCCATCCTCGCCGCCATCCCAGACGACGCCGATCACCTGGCGTGGCCCGAGCGGCACCTGCACGACCGAGCCGGGCTCGACCGCCATGCCTTCAGGCACCGAATAGGAATAGGGTTTTGGCGCCGGCATCGGCACCAGCACCGGAACCGTACGGTTCACGGGCGGAGCCTCGAAAAGCGCGCCAAAAAGATCGGACGAATCTGTACTCATTGCGGCAGACCATGCCCGCAACGGCCATAAAATGAAACCCGCCGACAATGAGGACTACGCGTCATCATCGTCTTCACCGGCGATCGTTCCCGTCAGTCGCATGCCTTCGATCCAGGTGGCGCCATTCTCGCGGATGACCTTTCGCGGACGAACGCCACAGCGTTCGCGCACGGCATCGGCCAGTTGCACCGAGTGGGTGACGATCCAGACCTGGCTGCTCTTTGACGCTTCCGCGATCATATCGGCGAGCGGCACCAGCATATCGGGATGCAGGCTCGCCTCAGGCTCATTCAAGGCAATGAGCGCCGGCAGCCGATAAGAGAGCAGTGCAGCGGCAAGGCCGAGGAAGCGAATCTGCCCGTCAGACAGTTCGCGCGGATGAAAGACCCGGTGCGGGAAATCCGGAAGCATCAAACCGAATTCCGCCGCCTCGCCCGGTTCCGGCACGACGAGCCTTGCACCGCCGAGCGCCGATGCCAGGATGCGATCAAGCTCGACCGTATCCTGCCGCGTATGGGCAATCGTCGCAAAGACGGCGGCGAGATTGGCCCCATCCTCGTCCAGCATGGGGCTGGTGACGGCAAGGCATGGATGGCGAAGCGGAGAAGCCCTGTCCGTGCGAAATCCGTGGAAGAAGCGCCAGTTGTTGACGATGCGGCGAAAGGCGGCAACTTCGGGAAAATGGCCGGCATCCCCGAGGAGCGCAATCGCAGTTTCCGATGTCAGCGCCTCGTCCGGATAATCCTGCATCCGTCCCGTACCATCGCGGACGGAGATGCCGGGGCCGGCGCGCTTCATCATCGTCACCGCGCGGCGGCCGGTTTCGACGGAAAGCTCCTCGGCCTTGATCTGCGGTCCCAGCGCGAAACCCGCAGCCGCCTCCGACGGGCGCAGCCCGGCCTCGACATGATATCGGAATGTGACGGCCCGCTCCTCGTCGATGATCTCGACTTCCAGGCGGATGCGCGCAGGTCCGTCGGACTTGGGACGCGTGCCGGACCAGAGGGCCGAGAGCATGCCGCCTTCAGCCGCAAGCTCATAAGCCAGCCGCCCGCGAACCGCCGCCTGCACAAGCTGTAGGGCACGATAGAGATTGGACTTGCCGGCGCCGTTCTCGCCGAGAAACAGCGTCGTATCCGCCAGATCCATGCGGATCGAGCGCAGTGACCGATAATTCTTGGCAAACATGGAGCGAAGACGCATGCTTCCGCTTTAGCGCAAAGCAACGTTAAAAAGAATGGGCCGCAACGCGCTCCGGCGATAGTTGCCGGGATACGGGTACGAAGCGTGAGTCCCCATCGGTCGCCATGTCATAGACCGTATGCTTTTCCAGCGCCTTCGTCACCTCGTTCAGATCGCCGTCGAGTTCTTCTGCGGGAATGAGATTGCCGATGACGAAATCGAAGCGGTCGCCCTTCTTGTTCAGAAGTTCATAGAAGACAGTCATGTCGCGCAGTTCCGTCGACCATTTGGCAAACCAGTAGAAAAGCCCGGAATTGCGCGCCGTCATGTGAACGGGCAGGATCGGCAGGCCGTATTTGCGGGCAAGGCCGACGGCAGACGTTTTCCACGGCCGCTCGTTCAGCCGTCCGTTCGCCCAATAGGCGATACGGCCCGAAGGGAAAAGCACGGTCGCCTTGCCCTCCTTCACCGCATGATTGGTAAGCTGCAGCGTCTCGCGCGCCTTGAGCTTGCTCTTGAATTCCTCTCGCCATTCGACCGGTATGATCATTTCCGCAAAGCGCGGATTGACGCGCACCGCATCGCGGTTGGCGAAGAACATCATATCCGGGCGGCGCGTGTTCAAAAGATCGAAAACGGCCACGCCATCGGCAATGCCGGTCGGATGATTGCTAACGAGAATGAAACCGCCGGATGCCGGAATGCGCTCGGCATTGGTAACGCCGATATCAAGCTTCAGCAGATTGCTCATATATTCGAACGACTGGAAGCCCGGCATGTTGGCGACGTCATTGGCGAATTCGATCGCCTTATTGTAGCGCAGCAGCGTGTAGAGAAACGGCCGCATGAGTGGCCAAAGAGGATGGCGGACGATCTTCTGTCCGCGCTCGGCAATCAACGTATCGACGATATGGCCGGGCTTTCCGTGTGAAACCAGGGCAATCGCTTCCGCGAGTTGTCCAAAGGCCGTCATGGAATCGCGCCGTGCCATGAAAATTCCTGTCTTAAGGGAGCGATAAGCTATCTCAATGAATTATGATCGATACATGACAAGGGCTTGGCAAGCATTAGCAATTCCATAACGCCACTGCTTCAAAATTGGCGTCATCGAAAGCAAATTCAAGAGCCGAAGCCCGTGAATGAACTCCTGATCATTGCCGACCCGCACCTGATGACCGAACGCAGCGCCTGGCTCGAAAACCTCGCCCGGGAGCGCCGTCTCTCTGCGCATACGCTTGATGCCTATGAGCGCGACACACGCCAGTTCCTGACCTTCATGACCGGCCATCTCGGTGGCCCGACGACGCTGCGCGATGTCGAAACGCTGCGCGCGGCAGACTTCCGCGCCTTTCTGGCCGCCCGCCGCAAGGAGGGCTCCGGTGCTCGCTCGGTAGCCCGCAATCTCGCCGGCATACGCTCCTTTCTGCGTCACCTTGAAAAGAAGGGACTTGTGAATGCGGCAGGCGCCGGCGCCGTGCGGTCACCGAAGCAGCCGAAATCCCTTCCCAAGCCGCTCTCCGACAAACAGGCCATCAACGTTGTCAGCAGCGACGCCCAGCTCCATGACGAGCCGTGGATTGCCGCGCGCGATGCCGCCGTCATGACGCTGCTTTATGGCTGCGGCCTGCGTATTTCCGAGGCGCTCGACCTGACGCCGACAGATGTCCGAACCGGCGCCACCACGCTGCGCATCACCGGCAAGGGCAACAAGACGCGCCTTGTGCCGCTGTTGCCCATCGTTTTCGAAGCCATCGAGAAATACCAGCAGCTCTGCCCCCTTCATCTTGACGAAGGCGAGCCGCTGTTTCGCGGCGCCCGCGGCGGCAAGCTGCAGGCAGCCATCATTCAGCGCGCCATGCAAAAGCTGCGAAGCGCCTTCGGCTTGCCCGAGACGGCGACCCCGCATGCGCTGCGCCACTCCTTCGCCACCCATCTCCTTGCCGGTGGCGGCGACCTGCGCACCATTCAGGAGTTGCTCGGCCATGCCAGCCTCTCCACCACCCAAGTCTATACCGGCGTCGATGCATCAAGGCTTCTGGAGGTGTATGATAGGGCGCATCCCCGCGCATAAGCCTTCGTTAACGCTGTCTCTTAAAGGAATATGCGCAAGCCCGGCGTAGAGCATGAGGCTTGAAGCACATGTGACCGGATTACCATCATGACGATCTCCATCGGCCACCGGACTTTCCATATCGCGCAGCCGGGCAGTATCCTGCTCTGGCTGATCGCCGCGTTTCACATGCTGCTTGCCGCCGCACTGCTCGCTGTCATCTTTTCCGTGACGCCAGCCGATGCTGCCGAGGATAGCTGCACCGGAAAGAACCTGCTTACCGAGTTGCAGCAGAACGATCCCGCCCGTTATGCCGAAGCCGTCAAGGAAGCGGATGCCACGCCGAACGGCAAAGGCATTTTCTGGAAGATCGAGAAGTCGGGCCTGAAGCCATCATGGCTGCTCGGCACCATGCATGTCACCGATCCGCGCGTGTTGAACCTGCCGCCACGTGCCCAGGAAGCCCATGACGACGCCGATACGATCGTGATCGAATCCGACGAGATCCTCGACGAGAAGAAGGCGACCGCAGCCCTTCTGATGAAGCCCGACCTGATGATGTTCACGGACGGCACCACCATCGAAAAGCTTCTTTCCCCTGAAGATTACACCCGCCTCGAAGCCGGGTTGAAGCAACGCGGCATTCCGCTCTCGGCCGTTTCCCGCATGCGGCCCTGGATGATTTCAAGCGTCGTGGCACTTCCTGCCTGCGAGATCGCCCGCAAGGCGAAGGGCGTGCAGTTCCTCGACCAGAAGATCGCCGCCGATGCGGCTGCCGAAGGCAAGCAGGTCAAGGGGCTGGAAACCCTGGCCGAACAGCTGCAGGCCATGGCCGAGCTGCCGGTCGCATTTCATCTGAAGTCGCTGATCGAGACACTCGAGCTCGGAGCCAAGATGAACGACGTCGTCGAGACCATGACCGACATCTATCTCTCCGGCGATATCGGCATGACAATGCCGATGTTGAAGACCGTCTCGCCCGAAGGCAGCGATGAGGACAGCGATTACGCTGCCTTCGAACAGCGCGTCATTCTTGATCGCAACAAGGTGATGGCCGAACGCGTCGCACCCATCCTCGCCAACGGCAACGTCTTCATGGCTGTCGGCGCCCTGCATCTGCCGGGCAAGGACGGGGTTATCGAACTGCTGCGCCAGCAGGGCTTCACCGTCACAGCGGTGAACTGACCTGCTAGAGCCTTTAACCGATTGTCATCCGCCGCAAGACATCGGTCTTCCAGTAAAACTGGTGAACCAGCGCGCCGAAGACATGGGCAGCAATGACGATCCAGAGGATCAGCTTCAGGACGTCAGCATGCAGCGATCCCAGCGCTTCCGCACCGAAATAATATGCCGCGATGCCTGACGCCGGCAGGGCGAGCAGCAGCAGATAAAGGCTTGTATGCGCGAGCCGCGCGGCAAGCCGAAAAATTGCCGGCTCGTCTGCGGATTCAGGCGGTACGCCCTTCACGAAGCGCAGACCGAGCCTGAGGATCGTCACGAGCAGGATTGCGATACCGACATAGGCGTGGATATTGGCCGAAGCGATCTGTTCCGGCGATGGCGTGCCGCCATGACGGACAAGCCGGTACCAGGCATTCATGCCGTCAGGCAAAAGAAGATTGAAGAGGACCAGGAGCACGGTCGCCCAGTGAAGGAAACGCTGGGAGAGGCTGTAGCCGACAACGACGCGATCATTCATTTTCTTGGCTTTCGTCAAATAGTTAGCGAAACTTGCCTACCAAATAAAAACGCCGCCTGCCCGAAGGCAAGCGGCATTATGAATGATTGCTGATATTTAATCTTACAGATGGATCGGCTTGAAGAACGCGGCGAGTGCTGCCTCCTTCACGGCTTCCGACATGGTCGGATGCGCGTGGCAGGTGCGGCCGAGATCTTCTGCAGAGCCGCCGAATTCCATCAGCACGGCGATCTCGTGGATCATCTCGCCGGCACCGAAGCCAACGATATGGCCACCGAGCACGCGGTCGGTTTCCTTATCGGAGAGGATCTTGACGAAGCCGTCCGTCGCCAGCATGGCGCGGGCGCGACCGTTGGCCGAGAACGGGAACTTGCCGACCTTGTAGGCGACGCCTGCAGCCTTCAGCTCTTCCTCGGTCTTGCCGACGGAAGCGACTTCCGGCTGCGTGTAAACGACGCTCGGGATGACGTCGTAATTCACATGGCCGTGCTGGCCGGCGAGGATTTCGGCAAGCGCGACACCCTCGTCTTCGGCCTTGTGCGCCAGCATCGGTCCCTGCACGACGTCGCCGATCGCATAAATGCCCTCGACATTGGTCTTGAAGTGACCGTCGATTTCGACGCGACCACGATTGTCGAGCTTGACGCCTGCTTCTTCCAGACCGAGGCCTGCCGTGTAGGGAATGCGGCCAGTGGAGATCAGAACGACATCGGCTTCGAGCGTCTGGGTAGAACCACCGGCCACCGGCTCGAAAGTCACCTTGGCGCCCTTGTCACCCTTTTCGACGCCCGTCACCTTGGAGCTCAGTTTGATGTCGATACCCTGCTTGCCCAGCATGCGCTGGAACTGCTTGGAAACATCGCCATCCATCGCACCGAGAATCTTGTCGAGATATTCGACGACGGTAACCCTTGCGCCGAGGCGCGACCAGACCGAGCCGAGCTCGAGGCCGATGACGCCGCCACCGACGACGATCATGGTCTCCGGCACCTTTTCCAGCGCAATGGCGCCGGTGGAGGATACGATGATCTTTTCGTCGATATCGACCTTGACGCCCGGAATGCCGGCAACGTCGGAACCCGTGGCGATGACGATGTTCTTGCCTTCGATTTCCTGAACCGTGCCGTCTTCGGCGGCCACAGAGACCTTGCCGGCGGAGACGATCTTGCCGGTGCCATGGAAGGTGTCGATCTTGTTCTTCTTGAACAGGAAGGCAACGCCATCGACGTTGGACTTTACCGTCGCATCCTTGTGCGCCAGCATCTTTTCGAGATTGAGCTTGGGAGCGGCGACTTCGATGCCGAGTTCTTCCATGTGATGCGTTGCATGGAACATTTCGGAAGCATGCAGCAGCGCCTTGGAGGGGATGCAGCCGACATTCAGGCAGGTGCCGCCATAGGTCGCGCGCTTCTCGACGACGGCCATCTTCAGGCCGAGCTGGGCAGCCTTGATTGCCGCGACATAGCCGCCAGGGCCGGTTCCGATAACAATCACATCATAGGACATTGCTTTTTCCCTTTGCGTTATTGACTAGCGCCCGCCGCTCACATTGAGGATCGCGCCTGTTATGTAGGAGGCCGAAGGGGAAAGCAGATAGACGATCGCATCGGCCACCTCCTCCACCTGTCCGGTTCGCTTCATCGGGATCGATGAAGCCATTTCTTTCGGCTTGTCCGGCTGGCCGCCGGTAGCATGGATATCCGTTTCGATGATGCCGGGCCGAATCGCATTCACCCTGATGCCCTCATCGGCAACTTCCTTGGAAAGCCCGATCGTGAAGGTGTCGATGGCAGCCTTGGACGCGGCATAATCGACATATTGCTCCGGCCCGCCGATCACCGCAGCCATGGAGGAGATATTGACGATCCCGCCACCCCGGCCACCATGCTTCGTCGACATGCGCCGCACCGCCTGACCGGCGCAGAGGATGGAACCAGTCACATTGATCCGCATCATTCGCTCAAGGCGCTCGGCGGTCATCTCATCGACGCGGGCGATATAATCGACGACACCGGCATTGTTCACCAGTCCGTCCAGCCGCCCGAAATGGCGGTCGACCGCTTCGAACATCGACAGGATATCCGTGGCATTACCGACATCGCCCTTGATTGCGATTGCGTCTCCGCCGGCCGTCTTGATCTCCGAAACCACGGCGCTTGCCGCCGCCTCGTTCGAGGCGTAGTTCACCGCAATCCGCCAGCCCTGACGCGCAGCAACCAAGCAAGCGGCGGCACCGATACCGCGGCTGCCGCCGGTAACGAGCAAAACGGGACCGTCAGTCATTGTGCGCATCCCTTGAAATCGAGAACATCCCAAGGCGCGACCTTGGCCTTGCCGTCACCCCAGGCAGAAGATTGGCGGATCGCCGGGCCAAGGCCGGGAAAGACAATCTTTCCCGCTGCCGAGCTGTCGCCGGACTGCAGATTGTCGAGCCCGCCATCGGCAGTTGCGCGATAGACGAAGCCCTGCCAGACCGTGCAGGCATCGAGATCGGCACCCGTGACGTCGCCATCCGGGCAGTTGAACAACACCATGCCCATGGTCCGCTCCGGATCGTCGGAGGACATGACATAGCCATCCATGACGACTGAGGTCTTGAGCGCACTGAGCTTGAACCGGTGGCTTGACGTCACAGCTTCAGACGCAATCGGTGAAAAGCGCAGCTCATAGGCACCGTCGCGATCGGCGTAGATCGCCTTGCCCTGCTTGCACTCAGCGGCAATAGCCGAAGCCGGCGCGCAGGAAAGCACGGCGATCATCATCGCGACTATACCTTTAGTCAGCATGTGCCCTGCTCCGCTCATTGATGGTTCGGCTCTCTGCGTCCGTCAGCGTTCTCGGCGACCTGGAAATCCGTCAGCAGCACCAGCGGACGTCCGTCCTTGGYCAGGCCCCAGAACGCCGGATAGAAGCCGTCGCCCCAGCCGCTCCAGAACATTGCCACATTGCCCTTCTTGCCTTCCATCGGCCGGTGCAGGGCATAGACACCCTTGCTGGCATCGAGTTCGGAGGCGACTACGTCGTCGTAATAATTGACGTCAGAACCCGGCTTCTGAGCCTGCACCTGCTGCTCGCGTTGTCCGATCAGCACGAGCGTGTCGGCATCCATGTAGCTGCCAAGGCCGGCATCGACGGGATAACCGAAGATCTCGTCATCCTTCAGCGTTCCCACATCCTGACCCGGCAAAGTCGCAAGCTCCCAGTGATCGGGCTTGCCTTCGGCAAAGCGCATGCTTGCCGCCGCAACCCGACCGAAAGCCTCATAGAGCCGCACCGGATAATCGCCGACAGGAACCGTTTTCGCCAATGCCGGCCGATCCGGCTGTGCCAGTGGATCTGCGGCAACGATACGGCCCGAGGTCAGCTCGACATTGCCCATGTCGATAATCTTGATCGAGCGTGCGGAAAGCTGCGCATCATCAAGCGATACGAAGTCGAAATTGCTGCTCGCCTTGTTCACATCGAAGGCGAGAGTCGAGACCGGCACGAAGGCAACCGTGGCGCAGAATACTGCGCCCGCCGCTCGCATGATCCGGTCTCGCATCGCAGAACGCTCCGCTTAGAGGTCCAGAACCAGACGTTCCGGATCTTCCAGGCTTTCCTTGACGCGGACGAGGAAGGTGACCGCTTCCTTGCCGTCGACGATACGGTGGTCGTAGGAGAGCGCCAGATACATCATCGGGCGGATGACGACCTGACCGCCGATGGCGACGGGACGCTCCTGGATCTTGTGCATGCCGAGAATGCCCGACTGCGGTGCGTTCAGGATCGGCGAAGACATCAGCGAACCATAGACACCACCGTTGGTGATGGTGAAGGTGCCGCCCTGCATCTCGGCCATGGAGAGCGAGCCATCACGGGCAGCCTTGGCGAGACGGCCGAGTTCCTTCTCGATCTCAGCGATCGACATCTGGTCGGCGTCGCGGATGACGGGAACGACGAGGCCCTTGTCGGTACCGACGGCCATGCCGACATGGCAGTAGTTCTTGTAGATGAGGTCAGTGCCGTCGATCTCGGCGTTGACAGCCGGCAGTTCCTTCAGCGCATGCGTCACGGCTTTGGTGAAGAAGCCCATGAAGCCGAGCTTCACGCCATGCTTCTTCTCGAAGACATCCTTGTACTTGTTGCGCAGATCCATGACGGCCTTCATGTCCACCTCGTTGTAGGTGGTCAGCATGGCAGCCGTGTTCTGTGCATCCTTGAGGCGCTTGGCGATCGTCTGGCGCAGGCGCGTCATCTTCACACGCTCTTCGCGGCCGGCATCTTCGACCGTCGAAGGGCCGCGCGGCGCAGCAGGGGCAGCCGGGGCCGCGGCCGGAGCCGTTGCAGCCTTGGCGACGGCAGCGATGACATCGCCCTTCAGGACCTGGCCACGCTTGCCGCTGCCATCGACCTGATCAGCCGAGAGATTGTTTTCCGCCAGCATCTTTGCCGCGGCCGGAGCCGGCGGCATGGAGGATACGGAAGCGCTCGAAGCAGCTGCGGCAACGGCAGCAGCCGGTGCGGCAGGAGCAGCAGGCGTCGGAGCCGGAGCGGCAGGCGCTGCTGCCGGGGCAGCGGCAGCAGGAGCAGCAGCGGCACCTGCACCTTCGGCGATCTGGCCGAGAAGGGCGCCGAGACCAACCGTCTCGCCAGCCTGGGCGACGATTTCCGAAAGCGTGCCGGAAGCCGGAGCCGGAACTTCGATGGTCACCTTGTCGGTTTCAAGCTCGAGAATCGGCTCGTCGGCCTTGATGACGTCGCCGACCTTCTTGAACCAGGTGCCGACGGTTGCCTCGCTGACGGATTCACCGAGTGTTGGAACGCGGATTTCTGTGGCCATTGTTCAAATCCTGATTGTGCTTGTTATCGTGTTAGACGGCGGACCCGGCCTGCTGCCGGAGAATGACTGAGGGCATTGGCAAGACATCGAAACGAAAACCGAAGCCGGAAGTGACGATCGGGTCCGCATCGGCAAGGGCCTTCGCCGCCGCCTGATCCGCAACCTCGACGATGGCGACGCCGAAAGCCCCTTCACCCTCGAAGACAGGACCGACGGCAATCGCCGATCCTGCAAGAGCGTTCTGGTGCCAGTATTCGGCATGGCGCTTCATCGCCGCCATTTCCTCCCCGGTCCCGTCATGCGGGAATGTGGGGCGCGGCGGCACAAGTCTCATGAAGAAATATGCCATCGCGCTCCCCTCCTTTTGTTAGCCGCCCAGCGCATCCTCAAGGAACGCGGCGAGCTGCGACAGGTGCTTGGACATCAGGCCCGTTGCCGGCGAAGCGGCGGCCGGGCGTCCCGTGTAGCGAACGCGCTGGTACTTCGCATCGATATGGGCGAGCACCCATTCCAGATACGGGTCGATGAACGACCATGCACCCATGTTCTTCGGCTCTTCCTGGCACCAGACCATCTCGGCGTTGCGGAAGCGGGACAGCTCGTTGATGAGTGCCTTGGCCGGGAACGGATAGAGCTGTTCGATGCGCAGCAGGTAGATATCGTCGATGCCGCGCTTTTCGCGCTCTTCCAGCAGGTCGTAATAGACCTTGCCGGTGCAGATGACGACGCGACGGATCTTGGCATCCTTCTGCAGCTTGATCGGGCCGTCCTTGATGACCTCCGCATCGTCCCACAGGAGACGATGGAAGGAGGATTCGCCGGCCATTTCGGCAAGCGTCGAGACAGCGCGCTTGTGACGCAGCAGCGACTTCGGTGTCATCAGGACCAGCGGCTTGCGGAAGTCACGCTTCAGCTGGCGGCGCAGGATATGGAAGTAATTCGCCGGCGTCGTGACGTTGGCGACCTGCATGTTGTCTTCCGCGCAAAGCTGGAGATAGCGCTCCAGACGGGCCGACGAGTGTTCCGGACCCTGGCCTTCATAACCGTGCGGCAAAAGGCAGACGAGGCCCGACATGCGCAGCCACTTGCGTTCGCCAGACGAGATGAACTGGTCGAAAACGACCTGCGCACCGTTTGCGAAGTCGCCGAACTGGGCTTCCCAGAGCGTCAGCGCATTCGGGCGAGCCAGTGAGTAGCCGTATTCGAAGCCGAGAACGGCCTCTTCCGAAAGCATCGAGTTGATGACTTCGTAACGGCCCTGCGTCGGCGACAGGTTTGCCAGCGGAATGTAGCGCTCTTCCGTTTCCTGATCGTAGAGAACCGAATGACGCTGCGAGAAGGTGCCGCGTTCGCAATCCTGACCGGACAGACGGATCTTGTGGCCCTCTACGACGAGCGCACCGAAAGCCAGCGCCTCGGCCATCGCCCAGTCGAGGCCTTCGCCGCTCTGGATCATGTTGGCGCGGTTTTCCATGAAGCGCTGGATCGTGCGGTGCGCATTGAAGCCCGCAGGAATTTCCGACAGCTTGCGGCCGATATCCTTGAGCGTCTTCATCGGTACGGCGGTCTTGCCGCGCCGCTGTTCGTCGGCATTGTCGGCCGTGCGCAGGCCGGACCATTCACCGTCCAGCCAGTCGGCCTTGTTCGGCTTGTAGTGCTGGCCAGCCTCGAACTCCTGCTCGAGATGGGCGCGCCAGTCGGCCTTCATCTTTTCGACTTCGCCGTCGGTCAGCAGGCTTTCGCGAACGAGACGGTCAGCATAGAGCTGCAGGACCGTCTTGTGACCACGAATGACCTTGTACATCTTCGGCTGCGTGAAGGACGGCTCGTCGCCTTCATTATGGCCGTAGCGGCGGTAGCAGAACATGTCGAGCACGACAGGCTTGTGGAACTTCATGCGAAATTCCATCGCGATCTTCGCCCCATAGACCACGGCTTCCGGATCGTCGCCGTTGACGTGCAGGATCGGTGCTTCGATCATCTTGGCGACGTCGGACGGATAGGGCGACGAGCGTGAAAAGGCCGGGTTCGTGGTGAAGCCGATCTGGTTGTTGATGATGACATGCATGGTGCCGGCAACGCGATGACCGCGCAGACCGGACAGGCCGAGGATTTCGGCAATGACACCCTGGCCGGCAAAGGCCGCGTCGCCGTGGATCAGAAGCGGCAGAACCTTGGAGCGTTCCGACAGCGGGATGATGTCACCGTCCCAGACGGCTGCACTCATGTCCTGCTTGGCGCGAACTTTGCCCATGACGACAGGGTCGACGATTTCGAGATGTGAGGGGTTCGCCGTCAGCGAGACGTGCACCTTGTTGCCGTCGAATTCGCGGTCCGAGGAAGCACCGAGATGGTATTTCACGTCGCCCGAACCTTCGACTTCGTCAGGCGCGTAGGAGCCGCCCTTGAACTCGTGGAAGATGGCACGGTGCGGCTTGCCCATGACCTGGGAAAGCACGTTCAGGCGACCGCGATGGGCCATGCCGAACACGGCTTCCTTGAGGCCGAGATGACCGCCGCGCTTGAGGATCTGTTCGAGTGCCGGGATCAGCGATTCACCGCCGTCGAGGCCGAAGCGCTTGGTGCCCTTGAACTTGACGTCGAGGAACTGCTCGTAGCCTTCGGCTTCGACGAGCTTGGCGAGGATAGCCTTCTTGCCTTCAGGCGAGAAGGCAACGCCCTTGTCCGGACCTTCGATACGTTCCTGGATCCAGGCCTTCTCTTCCGGATTGGAGATGTGCATGAATTCGACGCCGAGCGTCGAGCAATAGGTGCGCTCAAGGATCTCGATCATCTCGCGCAGGGTCGCATATTCAAGGCCGAGCACGTTGTCGATGAAGATCTTGCGATCGTAGTCGGCAGCCGTGAAGCCGTAATTCTCGGGCGAAAGCTCGTGATAGTCTTCGACCGGAGCGGCGATGCCGAGTGGATCGAGCTTGGCGTGCAGGTGGCCGCGCATGCGATAGGCACGGATCATCATGATGGCGCGGACGGAATCGCGCGTCGCCTGCAGCACGTCGGCTGCGCCTGCCGGCTGACCAGCGGCTTCGGCCTTCGCCTTTACCTTGGTCTCGATGACCTTTTCGACGATGCCCCAGTCACCGTCGAGCGCCGAGACGAGATCGCCGCTTGCCTGAAGCGGCCAGTTTTTCTTGCGCCAGGAAGCCCCCTTGGCCGCCTTCTTCACATCAGCAGGATCCTCTTCCAGCGCCTTGAAGAAGGACCGCCACTGATCGTCGACCGAGTTGGGATCGTCTTCATAACGGGCGTAGAGCTGCTCGATATAGGCAGCGTTGGCGCCATCCAGAAACGAGGTGATCTGAAATTGCTCGTTGGCTTCTTGCCGTGCCATGGTGTTACGCGGACGCTTCCGCCCGCCTCCTGACTTAGATGAATTTGCCGGCTTCATCGCCGGCTGCCGCATTTCGATTGCCGCCTGTCCGCGGCGCATCCGTATTTCGCAAATGGAGAGCCGGACGGAAGCCGGAATGCCTTCTTCCGTCCGGGTATGTAAGTTGGCTTAGCCCTTGAGGACTTCAACCAGCGTCTTGCCGAGGCGGGCCGGAGACGGAGACACCTTGATGCCCGCCGATTCCATCGCCGCGATCTTCGATTCCGCGTCGCCCTTGCCGCCGGAAACCACAGCACCGGCATGGCCCATGGTGCGGCCCTTCGGCGCCGTGCGGCCCGCGATGAAGCCGGCCATCGGCTTCTTGCGGCCCTTCTTGGCTTCGTCCTTGAGGAACTGGGCTGCGTCTTCTTCAGCCGCACCGCCGATTTCGCCGATCATGATGATCGAGGTCGTGGCTTCGTCGGCCAGGAACATTTCGAGCACGTCGATGAACTCGGTGCCCTTGACCGG
>NZ_JBFUBG010000022.1:0-81695 GCF_056405875.1 Rhizobium sp. P1_E6
GTCCTCCACGAAGAGCATGTCGAATTTGCCGCGCTCGGCGATGCGGGCAAGCTCGATGAAATGGTCGATATCGACACCGGCCGGGGCATGGGCGTCCGGATGCCGCCATGCCGCGATATGATGGCCGCCTGCCATCAGGAAGGCGCCCAGTCTCATCTTGCGATCGCCGCTCATGATGCATGCTCCAACATTGCCGCCGGATGAGCCGGACGGGCAAGACCAAGACGATCGCGCAAAGTCCCGCCTGCATTCGCCTTGAGCAGCCCGAGGCGTCGCAATTCCGGAATCACCTCCGTGAAGAACAGGTCCCCGATCGCGAGCGTCGGTGGCAAGATCGTGAAACCGTCGACCTGGCCGAGGCCAAACCACCGCTGCAGGGCATCGGCGATCTCAGCCGGCGTGCCGACGAGACGCGACGCGGACAGCGGTTGGCTCGCCCGGTCGGCCTCACCAAATCGGAGCGCATCGCTTGCCGCCTGCGCCGCTTCGGACGTCTCTGCAATGATCGGCACTATATTTGCCAGTATGCGAACGTCCTGCCGCCGGCGTCCGGCCGCTTCGAGCAGGCGCACGAAATCGGCCGCCGTCTCGTTCGCATTTTCCGGTGTCCGATCTTGAAGCAGGACGACTTCAACACCGTGCGCTGCCAACGCTTTGTTCTCTCCGCTCACAAGCTGGGCGATAACCGGTTTGCCCTGTGGCGAGCGGTTGACGTTGAGCGGCCCGCGCACCGTAAAATGCTCGCCCCTGTGGTTGAGCACATGCATCCTGCCTGGCTCGAAGAAACGGCCCTCAGCCTTGTCGTAGAGGAAGGCATCGTCTTCCCAGCTATCCCAGAGCGCGCTCACAAGGCCGAGATATTCCTGGTCGCGTTCGAATTGGCCGGATGCGGGGATRGCTACCCAGCCTGTGYGGCCGCCGCTGATCTGATCCAACGAGGCAAAGCGCCGGGCGAGATTATAGGGCTCGTGCTGACTGGTCGCAGCAGCTGCCAGGAAGCCGATCCGGCGCGCCTTCGTCGCAAGAGCCGCGACCAGCGTCGTCGGCTCGAAGGGCGTCGCAATGGGCGAGAGATCATCGACCGGCCGGGCACCGAGCCGGTCCGAGAGCAGGACGAAATCGAACCCCGCCTCCTCCGCTATCGCAACCTGGGAAAGCAGCGCATCAAAACCGAGAGGTTCGGGCCTTGCGGCATTGCGCCAGGCCGATGGGTGATGACCGAAAGGTGTGAGAGAAAAGCCGAGATGCATCAGAAACTCCTGCACTCAGATCGAGAAAATCGCGTCGCGCGTCAGCTGCCCGGTAACAATGCCACCGCCATCGACCACCGAAAGCACATCGCTGTTGGCCGCGACCATCAGCGACAAGGCATCGCGCAGATTGGCGCTTGCGGTGACACTGGCAGCGGGTGACGAGGGGGCACCAGGCCGCATCGCGTCGGCGACCGAAAACAGGCTGAGCCGCTTGATCGCCCGGTCTATACCGACGAAATTTGCGACGAAATCGTCGACCGGATGGGAGAGGATCGCATCCGGCGCATCATATTGTACAATCTTGCCGGCGCGCATGATGGCGATGCGGTCGCCGAGGCGGATCGCCTCGTCGAGATCGTGGGTGACCAGCACCACCGTCTTGCGCACGCGTTTCAGAATCTGCTTGAACTCGTCCTGCAGCCGGGTTCTGGCGATAGGGTCGATAGCGCCGAAGGGCTCGTCCATCAACAGTACCGAGGGATCGGCCGCAAGGGCGCGCGCCACGCCGATGCGCTGGCGCTGGCCGCCGGAGAGCTGCCGCGGATAGCGCTTCAGCATTTCCTTGGGATCGAGGCCGACGAGATCGAGAAGTTCATCCGTGCGCTTGGCGATCCGCGGCTGGTCCCAGCCGAGCAGGTTCGGCACGGCGGCGATATTTTCGGCAATCGTCATGTGCGGAAAGAGGCCGACATTCTGGATGACGTAGCCGATGTGGCGGCGAAGCTTGACCGGATCGGCCCTGGTTACGTCCTCGCCATTGACGAAGATGTGCCCCTCTGTCGGCTCTATTAGCCGGTTGATCATGCGCATCGTCGTCGTCTTGCCGCAGCCCGATGGGCCGATCAGCGCAACCGTCGAGCCCTCGGGAACATCAAGCGTCAAATTATCCACCGAAGGCGCGGCACTTTCGCCATAGCGCTTGGTGACGTTCTCCATGCGGATCATGCGGCGGTTCTTTCTGCAAATAAATGCTTCTCGGCGCGGCCGAGAATGAATTCGGTGGCGAGCGCCAGGATCGCGATCGGCACGGCGCCGACGATGAGCCGCGACATGTCCATCATGCCGATGCCGGTGGCGATGAAGTCGCCGAGCCCGCCGCCGCCGATGAAGGGCGCGAGCGTCGCTCCGGCCAGCACCTGGACGRCTGCCGTGCGYGCGCCGGCAAACATCGCCGGGGCTGCCAGCGGAATGCGGATCTTCCGCAGGACCTGGCTGCGGCTCATGCCCATGCCGATCGCCGCCTCCACCGCATCGGCATCGACATCGCGCAACCCGACATAGGCGTTGAGCAGGATCGGCGGCAGGGCAAGTACGGTCAGCGCCACGATCGAAGGCAGGATGCCGATACCGAGTAGCGGCAGCATGATCGCGAGGATCGCAAGGCTCGGAATGGTTCGGAGGCCATTGACGGTATTGATGACGCCAAAGGCGAAGCGACCGTAATTGACGATCAGGACAGCCAGCGGCAGCGCTATGGCAAGCGCGATCGCCAACGACACGCCGGACATCAGGAGATGGCGTCCGAGGGCGCGGAAGAATTCGTCCTGGTGATCGACGATCCAGAAAAAGGCAGTGCTCAGCATGCGCGTGCCCTCACTGCCAGCGCACCAGGGCCTGCTCGGCCCGGGTGAGAATGAAATCGAAGATGATGGCCAGCAGTGCCGTCAGAATGCCGCCGACCAGGATCTTCTCGGCATATTCCTGATCGATGCCGATCAGGATGATGGTGCCGAGCCCCCCGCCATCGATGAAGGCAGCGACTGTCGCAATGCCGATAACGGTGACGAGCGCGATGCGGGCGCCGGAGACGATCAGTGGCAGGGCGAGCGGTAGTTCGATGCGGAAGAGCCGCTGCCATGGGCCGTAGCCCATGCCGTCGGCGGCATCGAGCACATCGGCCGGAACGCCGCGGATACCGGTGACGACGTTGCGCAGCAGGATCAGCAGGCAATAGGAGGAAAGCCCTATCAGCGCCGGCTTCATGCCGAGACCGACGAAGGGGATCAAAAGCGCAAAGAGCGCCAGGCTCGGAATGACGAAGATGATGTTCGTTACCGTCAGCGCGAAGGCATAGAGCCGAGGCCGTCGGGCGCAGACGATACCGAGCACGAGCGCGATCGCAAGGCCGATGAGCACGGATGAAATCGACAGCACCAGATGCTGCCAGACGGCAAGCGCGATTTCCGGAATATGCTTGGGTGCCCAGTTCAAACGCGAGAAATCCTGTCTGCACGATCACGACAAAGCGGCGAAGCTCCAAGCTTCGCCGCATTTTTTCTTCAGGGAAAGCGAAACTTGCGTATCGCTGTCGATCAGATGCCCTTGGCCTTCAGGAATTCCGCGGCGACGTCGGCCGGTTCTTCCTTGTCGCGATCGACCTTGGCATTCAGCTCGCGCATGGTCTCGTTGTTGAGAAGCGGGCTCACCTTGTTCAGAACCTCGGCGATCTTCGGGTTCTTGGCGAGTGCATCCTGGCGCACGACCGGCACGAGGTAATAGGGCGGGAAGAGATGTTTGTCGTCGTCGAGCACGACCAGCTTGTTATCGGAGATCTGCCAGTCGGTTGCAAAACCATAGGAGACGTCGAGGTCCTTGCTCGTCAGTGCGCTGTAACGGATGCCGAGCTTGGCGAAGATCTTGAATTCCTTGAACTCGATGCCGTAGACCTGCTTCAGGCCCGGCAATCCGTCCTTGCGCTCGCCAAAGCCGCCTTCAGCGCCGAAGGTGAGGCCCTTGGAGACCGGACCGAGATCACTCAGCGTCTTCAGCTTGTACTTTTCGGCGGTTTCCGGAAGTGTGATGATTGCATAGCCGTTGTTGATCTGCGTCGGCTRCAGAAGCGTCAGCTTGAGGTTCTTCTCGTAGTAATCCTTGACGTCGGAATAGATCTTGTCGGCGGAACCTGACAAGTCGCCCTTGACGACGGCGGCAAGCGCCGTGCCGGTATATTCCGGATAGAGATCGATATCGCCGTTCGTCAGCGCCGTGTGGGCGACGAGCGTAGCACCGAGGTTGAGGTGGCGCTCGACTTCGACACCAGCCTTTTCAAGCGCCTGGGCGTAGATTTCGGCGACGACGAACTGTTCGGTGAAATTCTTGCTGCCGATCTTTACCGCATCGGCCTGCGCCGGTGCACCCACGAAGGCGGCCAGGATGGCGCCGGCAAAGAGCCCGGCGAAGGATTTCGAAAGCATTGCGTTCCCTCATTTGACATTCGAATTGTTCAGGAGAGGTGATAGCGGTTTCCAATGATCCGAGCGCGGAATGGAATACCAATTTTCTACCGATTTAGGTGAAATTTAATCCCCAAGAGAACGCTTGGCCATCGCACTACAGGATGCGCGTGGCAAACCGGCACAGACAACAACACAGCCCGATCATCGAAGGGTCGGAAGAAGGTGTAGCCGGTCAAGATCGGCTATCTGCCACCGGCCATTGCAGGCGAATACCGGCGACGCCAGCGCACTGGTTTTCCAATCAGTCCGTAGGCCACCGCCCGAGAGGCCGAGCTGCTCCAAGAATGCCGGCCATTGGCAGCGAGACTTGCATGCCATTGATAGCGAGAGGATTGACCTATAACATTGCCACAGCGGCAAGCGGCCGCGCAACAATCAGGAGCTTCCATGCCTACCGGTACAGTCAAATTTTTTAACGATGACAAGGGGTTCGGCTTCATCACCCCTGAGAATGGTGGGGCGGATGTATTTGTGCATGTCTCTGCCCTGCAACAAGGCGGATCTTTGAGAGAGGGACAAAAGGTAAGCTACGAGCTGGGCCAAGACCGCAAGACCGGAAAGTCGAAAGCAGAGAACGTCGACACGCTTTGATCAAGTCCACGGCTTTGAATAGCCAGCTATTCTCGTCCGGTCATTACATTGATATCTGATCCCGCTCGCAGCAGCGAGAGGGTATAGATGCCAAAGTAGCGGCTTCACGACGATACATGATCAACCTCCGTTGATCGGGCTTGAGGCAACCAGCATCTTCACGACAAATCAGGGCCGAGACTTGTGAAACCCTTGCTCATCTCGGTGAGGGCGAACTGCTGGAGCGTCGGCGGAAAACTGCCTGCAAGCACGACGATTGAGAAGGAGTTCGGCCGGCGTCAAATTTCCTCCGCCAAACGGGCGAGATTCTAACACCGGCCGTCCGTCCCTTTATTGATGGTCACCGTCCTGAATAGGGGCCCTGCCTGGCTGATCGTGGGGGCTAACAATACGGTCGCACTCGGTCTCGTCGGAAGCGTCATACGGCCCTCCACGAAGATCGACAATCACCGCAAGTTCTCCCCCGATTGGCGATGTAGTTCTCCCGCCTCTTGCGGCCGCATGCGCCGGCTCCTTTCAAGATCACGCTTGCGTGTTTACCCGCAAGAGCTTTCCTGCCCCGGCATCCTCTTCATCTCCAGAACCTGAAGGTCGTGCGGCAAATGTCCAACTCGGCGGCGACGGTGTATACTGCCTGAGAGATCGACTGGATCGCACATGGCGCATGTAATTCCTGGATGTCTAATATGACATCAAAAACAAATCATAGAAAAGCACCGCGATGCCGTCTACAAGTCAATGGACTGAAATGCGAACGAGACAGAAGGTAGACCATGAACGTCAAGACACCGAACGCGATTGATACCTATGTCGGCATGCGCATGCGCAGGCGCAGGCAGCTTCTCGGCATGAGCCAGGAGCGGCTTGCCGAGCAGATCGGCGTTACCTTTCAGCAGGTGCAGAAGTACGAAAAGGGCATCAACCGCATCGGCGCAAGCCGCCTGCAGCGGATCGCCGAAGTGCTGCGCACCTCGCCGGCCTTCTTTTTCGAACAGGATGATTCGCAAGCGCCGAGCCTTGCCGGCCTCGATCTTTCCGCCCCCGTAGATCCGGTCGCAGAATTTTTGCGGTCGAAGGAGGGCCTCGTCCTCAACAGAGCCTTTGTGAAGATCGAAGACCGGCGCATCCGCGAGACGATCATCTCGCTCGTCAATGCGATGGCGCAAGCCGAAAGCAGCGACATCCCGTTGGACGCGCTGAGAATGGATGAGCCGGAATCCCGCCCAGAATAAGCAGGCGATAGCGGTCCGATGACCCTCAGGCTTAAGTCATTCGGCGCATTGCGGCTGCAGGACGCGGCGGAAGAACCTGTCGCCTTCCCCGAAAAGGGCCTGTTGGCGATTTGCTATCTGCTCGACTGGCCTGACAGCGAATGCCCGCGGGGCGCACTCGCCCGTTTTCTGTGGGACAGTCACGACAACCCCGATATCATGGCGAACCTGCGCAAGATGATTTCGCGCGTCCAGGCGCGGCAGGCAGAACTCGGCGTGGAACTGCTGGTCTTTACGGCAACTGGCGTGCGGATCAGGCGGGAGGTCTTCGTGGCTGATCGCTCCGAACTTGATATGCCATCCTCGGCCGATCCGCTCGAAATGCTGCAACGGCTCGTATTCCTGCTACGGCAGGAGTTCCTTGCCGATCTCGCCGATCAAAGCGCCAGCACACGAGAATGGGTATCCAGCGAGCGCAACCGGCATATAGCGATCCTCGTCGACGTGCTGAAGCGGGCGCTGCCGGAAGCGCGCTCGCGGACCGATATCGGCCTCTTCAAGGAGGCCGCGCTCAGGATTTTCCGCGATGCGCCCGATGACGATAGCATCCGCCATATCCTGCTGGAGGCCTATGAGGCCGAGGGGCATCTGGAAAACGCCAGGCAGCTTTTCGAAAGCCGCCGGCGCGATCTCCAGCACTCGCTAGAGGTCGGCCTCGACCTGCAGGCACTGAAGGAAGTGCGCAAGATTTTCGATGCCGGCAGGACGCCAGCTCTGCCGGCTGCGCCGTCGATTGAAAGCGGCATCATCCTGAAAACTGCGCCCCTGCCCCGTCTTGCCCTGTTGCCGCCGGTCGAAGCCAGCGATCTCGGGGCCCTGCCGGTGCTCTCGGAGGCGCTGATCGAAGACGTGACCATCGGCCTTTGCGCCCTGAACAGCGTCTCGGTCGTCGCGCCGCATACCGCCGCGCAGATCGCGCGCCATGCCGATAGATCGGGCATGATCCTGCGTCATTCGATCTCCTACGTGCTCGATACGCGACTGACCACCGGCAGCGGGATGCCATCGCTGTTCGTCCAGCTCGTCTACGCCGCCAGTGATGAGGTCATCTGGGCCGAGCGCTTCAGCCTCGAAAAATACGACCTGATCACCAACCGGCGGGAGATCGCGCGGCGCATCGCCAGGGAGCTCTCCGGGCAGATTCGCCAGAACGAGACCGTGCGCGGGGCTTTCGAAAACAACCCTGCCGCCTATCACAGCTATCTCCTGGGCTTCCGCGACATGAAGCGGCTTTCGCTGCCGGATATTCGCCGCGCGCGGAAGGCTTTCCGCACAGCGTTGCAGCACAGCGCCCATTTCTCACCCGCCCTTGCCGGCCTTGCGCGTACCTTCCTTGTCGAATGGCTGCTGACGGCCCGCGGCGATGGCGAACTGATCCAGCTTGCGGAAGATTATGCAAACCAGGCGATCGTCGCCGATCCGTCGTTGGCTTCAGGCTTCCGCCAGCTCGGCGTCGCCAAACTCTATCTGAACGACCTCGATGAAAGCGTGGTGGCCCTGAAGGTCGCCGAGGAACTCAGCCCGCATTATGCCGACGGCATCGCAAGTTATGCCGACACGCTCGTGCATGCCTCGCGCCCGGCCGATGGACTGGCCAAGATTGAGCGGGCGATCTCGCTCAATCCGCTGAGCCCTGCCGATTATCTCTGGACCGAGGCCGGCGCGAATTTCGCTCTTTCCAACTATACCGAAGCGCTGGACGCGATCGGCAAAATGGATGACCGAACGCCCGCCGACCGGCTTGCGGCCGCTTGCTGGGCGATGCTCGGCGACGTGGAAAAAGCCCGTCTCTACATGCGCAAGGCACGCAAAACCCATCCGGATTTCGAAGTCGACAAATGGCTGTCGCTCGTGCCCTTCAAGGAGGCCTGGCAGAAGGAACAGTATCGCGAGGCCCTGCGAAAGGCAGGCTTCTGACACGTTCGGTCCATACCGCAGAGTTGCCGCCTGCCAATACGCCAGCCAGACTGGTGTCACGCCCATGTCACGCGCTTTCCTCGACCACATCCGCTAGAACTCCTCCCAACACGGCTGGGGAGCTCAGTGAGAATGGCAATGGAAGACATCATCGAACTCGGGACCGCCGAGAAGGACCAACGGCTGCGGGATATCGCATCGCTCGCGCGGCTCGTTTCCTACGCTCGTCAGAACGCCCGGGAACTCAATGCAGAATTCTCGGTCTATTGCCTCGACCTCGCGCTCGGCGCGCTGCTGCAGGACCTCACCGAGAGCGGCATAAACCTGCCCGTGGAGGGAACGGTCGAAGATGCGCCGGCAGGCCTGGTGCATTGAAGGTCGATGGCTTACCCCCGCCAGCGTCAGCGGATTAGGTGCTGCGAAATGGCAGGCGGTGAACTGGTTCGGCGGGACTTCGCAGCGCGGGAGCCGATCAACCTTGCAGATGTCCTTCAGCGACGATCATCCGCCTTTCGGGAGAACTCGTCGAACGGCGCGAAGCAAAAGACCCGGTAAGACCGCGTCGAGCAGGCTCACATGTGAAGCGCGTTCCCCAAAGCCTTGAGCGCTGCTTCCATGACCGCCTCACTGCGGGTCGGATGAGCATGGATCGTGCCAGCGATATCCTCCAGCCGCGCGCCCATTTCGATGGCGAGCGCAAAGGCGGCCGAGAGTTCGGAAACCCCAGCGCCCACCGCCTGCAGGCCGAGAACGAGATTGGTATCGGCCCGCGCCACCACCCGCACAAAGCCCTCTTCCGACAGCATCGTCATCGCCCGTCCATTGGCGCTGAAGGGAAACTGACCGGTCCTGATGTCGTAACCCTGGGCGCGGGCTTCGGCCGGCGACAGGCCGGCGCTGACGATTTCCGGATCGGTAAAGCAGATAGCCGGAATGCAGCGCTTGTCCCATGCACGCTTCTTGCCCGCGATGATTTCCGCCACCATCTCTCCCTGCGCCATCGCTCGATGCGCCAGCATCGGCTCGCCGGTGACATCGCCGATCGCATAGATGCCGCGCATCGAAGTCCGGCAGCGGTCGTCGATCCTGAGAAAGGGCCCGGCGCGGTCGAGATCCAGTTCTTCAAGCCCCGAGCCCGCGGTTCGCGGACGACGGCCGACAGTGACGAGAATGCGGTCGGCCGGCAGCGCCTGCTGCCCTCCGTCAGGCATTTCGACGACCAGCCCATCGCCGGCATCGGAAAGGCCGATCGCCTTGGCACCAGTCAGCACGCGGATGCCACGCTCGGTCAGCTTGCGCATGACGGGACGGACGAGTTCGGCATCATATTGCGGCAAGACCTGCTGAGTTGMTTCTACCACGGTCACCTGCGACCCCATCTTGGCAAAGGCTGTTCCGAGTTCCAGCCCGATATAACCGCCGCCGATCACGACGAGATTCTTCGGCAATTCCGTCAGCGACAGCGCCTCGGTGGAGGACATCACCCGGCCACCGAAGGGCAGGTTCGCGAGTTCCACCGGATCCGAGCCGGTGGCAATGACAACGGTTTCGGCGCGAATGATCTGCTGTCCGGTCTCCGTCTCCACCTCGACCGTCTTGCCGTCTCGGAAACGGGCGCGGCCGTGGACGATCTTCACGCGCGCCTTCTGTAGGAGGCCGGAGACACCGCCTGTGAGCCGGCCGACGATTCCGTCCTTCCAGGTGATGGTCTTGGAAAGATCGATGGAAACGCCTTCGACGCGGATGCCCATCGGATTTTTGCCGGCCAGCATTTTCTGCGTGGCATCGAATTCTTCTGCGGCGTGGATCAGTGCCTTGGAGGGAATGCAGCCGACCGTCAGGCAGGTGCCACCAGGCTTGCCGGCCTCGACGATAACTGTATCGACACCCAGCTGGCCGGCGCGAATGGCGCAGACATAACCGCCTGGGCCGGCGCCGATGACGAGGAGCTTACAGACAATCTCTTTCATGGCTCAGCCTTCGATGAAAATAAGTGCCGGCGTTTCGAGTAGCGTGCGGATGCGCTGCACGAAGGTCGCCGCATCCCAGCCGTCGATGATGCGGTGATCAAAGCTGGAGGAGAGGTTCATCATCTTGCGCGGCACGAACTGCGCGCCGTCCCAGACCGGCCGCGTGGCGATCTTGTTGACGCCAATGATCGCCACTTCCGGATGATTGATGACGGGCGTGGAAACAATGCCGCCGAGTGCGCCGAGCGAGCTGATGGTGATGGTCGATCCTGACAATTCGTCGCGCGTGGCCGTACCGGAGCGGGCGGCTTCCGCCAGCCGGTTCATTTCGACTGCGCAATCGAAGATGCCGCGAGCCTCGGCATGGCGCACGACAGGCACGGTCAGACCCGCCGGCGTCTGTGTGGCTATGCCGATATGCACGGCGCCATGGCGTGTGATGATGCCGGCATCGTCATCGAAGGTGGCGTTGACGTCGGGTTGCGCAGCAATGGCTCTGACCAAAGCGCGCATCAGGAAAGGCAGCACCGTCAGCTTGGGGTGCTCGGATTTGCGGTCGGCATTCATGGTGGCGCGCAGCTCCTCGAGGGCCGTCATGTCCACCTCTTCCACATAGGTGATGTGGGGAATGCGCGACGTGGAGAGCACCATCTTCTCGGCGATGCGGCGGCGAAGGCCGGTCAGCTTGATCTCCTCGGTCGCCGTCTTCTTCGCCAGGCCGGCCCGCGCCGAAGCGGGTACCGCACCCTGGTTCAGGAACTGCTCGATATCCTCGCGCAGGATGCGGCCGGCTGGGCCGGTACCCTGAACCTGCCTGAGATCCACGCCGCTCTCGCGCGCGAAGAGCCGCACGGACGGCGCGGCGAGCGGCTTTTCGGCCGGTGGACTTGCCGGGGACGATGCCTTTGAAACGGACTTCGGAGCGTCGGCTTTCACCGGCTCGGCGGGGCGCGGTTGGGGGATGGTTTCAGGTTCCGCAACCCCTGTCTCGCCTGCCGTCTCGATGCGCACCAGCGGTGCCTTGACCGCGATTCGGTCGCCCACCTCGCCCCCAAGCCAGGTCACCGTGCCGTTGACGGGCGACGGGATTTCGACTGTGGCCTTGTCGGTCATGACGGCGGCGATCACCATGTCCTCGCGCACCGGATCGCCGGTCTTCACGTGCCATTCCACTAGCTCGGCCTCGGCGACCCCTTCGCCGACGTCGGGCATCTTGATGATGAATTCGCCCATGGCTCAGGCCTCCATGACTTCGGCAAGCGCGCGTCCGACGCGGCCGGGTCCGGGGAAATAATCCCACTCCTGCGCATGCGGATAGGGCGTGTCCCAGCCGGCGACGCGTACGACCGGCGCTTCCAGATGGTAGAAGCAATGTTCCTGCACCAGCGCCACAACCTCGGCGCCGAAGCCGGAGGTCAGGGTCGCTTCATGAACGACGACGCAGCGGCCGGTTTTGGTGACGGATTTGACGATCGTGTCGAGATCGAGCGGCAAGAGGCTCCTGAGATCGATCACCTCGGCATCGATGCCAGCATCCTCGGCGGCAGCCAGCGCCACATGCACCATGGTGCCGTAGGCAACGACTGTTACCGCCGCTCCTGCGCGCCGCACTTCGGCTTTGCCGATCGGGATCGTATAGTGCCCTTCCGGCACCTCGCCGAGATCATGTTTCGACCAGGGCGTGACCGGCCTCTCATGATGACCGTCGAAGGGGCCGTTATAAAGTCGCTTCGGTTCCAGGAACATCACGGGGTCGGCATCCTCGATGGCTGCGATCAACAGGCCCTTGGCGTCATAGGGGTTGGACGGCACGACCACTTTCAGGCCGCAGACGTGAGTAAAGAGTGCTTCCGGGCTCTGGCTGTGCGTCTGGCCACCGAAGATGCCTCCACCGGTCGGCATGCGCACGACGATCGGGCAGGTGAAGTCGCCATTGGAGCGATAGCGGATGCGCGCCGCCTCCTGCGTCAGCTGATCGTAGGCAGGATACATGTAGTCGGCGAACTGGATTTCGACACAGGGCTTCAGCCCATAGGCCGCCATCCCGATCGCCGTGCCGACAATGCCGGATTCGTTGATCGGCGCGTCGAAGCAGCGTGTCTTGCCGTATTTCGCCTGCAGGCCCTGCGTGCAGCGGAAGACACCGCCGAAATAGCCGACGTCCTCGCCGAAAACCACGACATTGTCGTCGCGCGCCATCGAGACGTCCATGCCGCTGCGCACGGCCTCGATCATCGTCATCCGGGCCATGTCAGTATCCCGCCTTCTGCCGCTGGCGGCGGATATGCGGCGGCATCTCAGCATAGACGCCCTCGAAGATGTCGCGCACCGAGGGCTTGCCGCCGTCGTGGAGCGTGCCGTGCCCTTCGGCCTGACGTTGGGCCTCGATCACCTCATCCAGGATTTCCGCTTCGGCCTGAGTATGGCGCTCTTCCGACCAGACGCCCCTGACGATCAGGTGTTTCTTCAGCCGCAGAACGGGATCGCCGAGCGGCCATGCTTCCGATTCCGTCTTCGGCCGATAGGCGCTCGGATCATCGGACGTCGAATGGGCTCCGACGCGATAGGTGACATATTCGATCAGCGTCGGGCCGAGATTGCGCCGGGCTCGCTCCGCCGCCCAGCGGGCGACGGCATGGACGGCGAGATAGTCGTTGCCATCGACCCGCAGCGCCGGAATGCCGAAGCCGAGGCCGCGGGCGGCAAATGTGCCGGAGCCRCCGCGGGCAATGCCCTGGAAGGTGGAGATCGCCCACTGATTGTTGACGATGTTGAGAATAACAGGCGCCTTGTAGGTGGAAGCAAAGACCAAAGCCGAATGAAAGTCCGATTCCGCCGTCGAGCCGTCGCCGATCCAGGCGGCTGCTATGCGGCTGTCATTCTTGATCGCCGAGGCCATGGCCCAGCCCACCGCCTGAACATATTGCGTGGCGAGATTTCCGGAGATGGTGAAGAAGCCATGCTCCTTGGAGGAATACATGATCGGCAGCTGCCGACCGCGTAGCGGATCACTCTCGTTCGAGTAGATCTGGTTCATCATCTCGACCATCGGATAGTCGTCTGCGATGAGCAGGCCAGCCTGGCGATAGGTTGGAAAATTCATGTCGCCCTTCTGCAGCGCCTTGCGGAAGGCGCAGCTGACGGCCTCTTCGCCGAGATGCTGCATGTAGAAGGAGGTCTTGCCCTGCCGCTGCGCCATCAGCATGCGGGCATCGAAAGCGCGCAGCTTCATCATGTTGCGAAGCCCGGTCAGCAATTCCTCGTCCGTCGACGACCCTGCCCATGGACCGACCGCCTCGCCGTCACGGTTCAGCACGCGGATGATCGAGTAGGCGAGATCGCGGATGTCCTCCGACGCGACATCTACTTCCGGCCGCGGCACGACACCGGCCTTGGCGATCTTGACGTTGGAAAAATCTGGCTGGCCGCCCGAGCGGACGGCGGGTTCGGGGACATGCAGGCTCAAACGAGCAGATTCCACCATATTATCTCTTTCCTCCCTTTATCGGCCTTGCTTCTCCTCCAGAACCAAGGCCTTAATCTTATAGATTGCGGGCAATCACCATGCGCTGCACGTCGCTCGTTCCCTCATAGATCTGGCAGATGCGCACATCGCGGTAGATGCGCTCCACCGGATAATCAGCCATGTAGCCGTAGCCGCCATGGATCTGGATCGCGTCGGAGCAAACCCGCTCGGCCATTTCCGAGGCAAAGAGCTTGGCCATCGACGCCTCCGACAGGCAGGGCAATCCCGCTTCTCTGAGTGAGGCAGCATGAAAAACGAGCTGCCGCGCCGCCTCGATCCGCGTCGCCATGTCAGCGAGCCGGAAGGCGACCGCTTGATGTTCCACGATCGGCTTGCCGAAAGCGCTACGTTCGCGGGCGTAATCGCGCGCCGCCTCGAAGGCCGCCTTCGCCATTCCAACGGCCTGCGCTGCAATGCCGATTCGCCCGCCCTCTAGATTGGCAAGCGCGATGCGATAGCCCTCACCCTCCTCGCCGAGCCTTAGCTCGGCCGGAATACGCATGTTACTGAAAGCGATCTGGCAGGTGTCGGAGGAATGAAGCCCGAGCTTTTCCTCGACGCGGATCACCTCGTAGCCCGGCGTATCGGTCGGCACGATGAAAGCGGTAATGCCCTTCTTTCCGGCATCGGGATCCGTGACGGCAAAGACGATGATGATCTGTCCGTTTTTACCCGAGGTGATGAATTGCTTGGCGCCGTCGAGCACGTAGTGATCGCCGTCGCGCCGCGCCCGCGTCTTGAGGTTCGAGGCATCGGAGCCCGCCTGCGGTTCCGTCAGCGCAAAACCGCCGATCCATTCGCCGCTTGCAAGCTTCGGCAGGAAGCGTTGCCGTTGTCCCTCATTGCCGAATTTCAGGATCGGCACGCAGCCGACCGAACTGTGCACGCTCATGATGGTCGAGCAGGGCCCGTCGCCGGCGGCGATTTCCTCCAGCACTGCAGCGTAAGCGATGACGCCGGTATCTGAGCCGCCATAGGCCTCCGGCACCAGCATGCCAAGCAGCCCGAGTTCGCCCATTTCCTTCAATTCTTCGCGGGGAAAGAGAGATTCCCGGTCGCGTTTTGCCGCTCCTGGCGCCAGCCGCTCCTGGGCGAAATCGCGGGCCAGATCGCGGATCTGCTGTTGAAGTTCGGAAAGGATCATCTGCTTCCCCTTCCTAGTGTCGCTCGATGGCGACCGCGGTTGCCTCACCGCCGCCGATGCAAAGTGCGGCCACGCCGCGCTTCAGGTCATAACGCTTCAGCGCCGAAAGCAGCGTCACCAGAATTCGGGCGCCGGACGCTCCGATTGGATGGCCGAGTGCACAGGCGCCGCCATGCACGTTCACCTTCTCATGCGGCAGGTTCAGGTCGCGCATCGCTGCCATGGCAACGACGGCAAAGGCCTCGTTGATCTCGAAGAGATCGACATCGGAGAGCGGCAGGCCGGTGCGATCGGACAGTTTTTGCATAGCGCCGATCGGCGCGGTGGCAAAGAGATTGGGGGCCTGCGAATGCGTGGCATGGCCGAGAATAGTGGCAAGTGGCGTGAGGCCGCGGCGATCCGCCTCCGAGCGGCGCATCAGAACGAGTGCGGCCGCACCGTCGGAAATCGAACTGGAATTGGCGGCCGTCACCGTACCGCCGTCACGAAAGGCCGGCTTCAGTGTCGGGATCTTGTCAGGCCTCGCCTTGCCCGGCTGCTCGTCACGGCTTGCCACCTGCTCGGCCTTGCCGGATTTCACCGTCACCGGCACAATTTCGCTGTCAAAATAACCCTCGGCAATCGCCTTCTGCGCCCGCGTCAGCGACGTGACCGCATAGGCGTCCTGCGCTTCGCGTGTAAACTGATAGGCTTCGGCGCAATCCTCCGCGAAGCTGCCCATCAAGCGCCCCTTGTCATACGCATCCTCCAGCCCGTCGAGGAACATATGGTCCACGACCCGCCCATGACCAAGCCTGTAGCCCGCACGGGCACGATCAAGGAGATAGGGCGCATTCGTCATGCTTTCCATGCCACCGGCAACAGCCACCGAAGCGCTTTCCACCGCAATGAGGTCATGGACCATCATGACCGCCTTCATGCCGGAGCCGCACATCTTGTTGATGGTACTCGCACCTGTCGCAAAGGGCAGTCCGGCATGGATCGCCGCCTGACGGGCCGGTGCCTGACCCTGTCCGGCCGGCAATACACAGCCGAAAACGACCTCCTCGATTGCATCCGCTTCGACGCCACTGCGCTGCAGGGCCGCGCGGATTGCCGCGGCGCCGAGTTCAGGGGCCGCGACATCCTTGAGTTCACCCTGAAAACTGCCGATCGGCGTGCGGGCTGCGCCAACGATGACGATGGGATCCTGTAAGGCCATGTTTTCTCCTTCGGGCCAGGCGCTCAGCGCGCGCCCATACGCAATGCGCCATCGAGGCGGATGACCTCACCGTTCAGCATGCTGTTTTCCAAGATGTGACGCACCAAAGCGGCAAATTCCGCCGGCCGTCCGAGACGCGTCGGGAAAGGAACGCTTTTGCCGAGTGCTTCCTGCACCTCGGCCGGCATGCCGGCCATCATCGGCGTTTCGAAAATGCCGGGTGCGATCGACACGGTGCGGATGCCGTGTCGTGCCAACTCGCGGGCGATCGGCAGCGTCATCGCCGCGACACCCCCCTTGGAGGCGGCGTAGGCTGCCTGACCGATCTGCCCGTCGAAGGCGGCAGCCGAGGCTGTATTGACGATCACGCCCCGCTCACCTTCAGCATCCGGTTGCGCAGTCTGGATGGCAACCGCCGCAAGCCGGATCATATTGAAGGTACCGATGAGGTTGATGCTGATCGTACGCGTAAAGCTCTCCAGCCGATGCGGGCCGTCACGCCCGATCACCTTTTCGGCCGGGGCTACGCCGGCGCAGTTGATAAGCCCGCGAAGCGGGCCGAAAGCATTCACGGCGGTGGCAATCACCGCCGCACCGTCCTCTTCATCAGTCACGTCGGCTTTGATGAAGCGTGCATCCTGTCCCAGTTCGCCAGCGATCGCCTCGCCTGCATCGAGATTAAGATCGGCAATCGTCACGCGCCCGCCGGCTTCGGCGAGCATACGTGCCGTTGCCGCTCCAAGCCCGGAGCCGCCGCCGGTAATGATGAAACTTGCGCCGCGGATTTGCACGGATCGCTCCTCTCTGCCCGGCAGACATCTCCTCCGAGTCCGCCTGAGCAAAGATTCTATTCCCTCGCCCTATTGCAAGCGATGACAGGATTGCTCCATTATTTCGGCCAGTTTTGCCATATTGATTTATCGGGGTGAAGCAACGATGGCCGAAACCGAACGCCGCATGATCGCACCGGGCTTCGTCGAGGAAGCGCTCGACAGCCTGCGCCGCCTTGGGAAACCGACAGCGTCTCTTCTGACGAAGCTCGGCCTGCCGCAGCGGATCGATCAACCGGTTTCGACTGAGGCCTATGGCGCGTTGTGGCTGGCGATCGCGGCCGAACTCGACGACGAATTCTTCGGCATGGGCGCCCGGCCGATGCGTAGCGGCAGCTTCACCCTGCTCTGCCATTGCGTACTGCACGCGCCCACGCTCGGCCACGCCCTTCGCCGGGCCTTGCGTTTCCTCGACGTGGTGCTGGACGATCCGCGCGGCAAACTGGTCATTCGCGACGGTTTGGCGCAGATCGAGCTTCGCGATGCCGGTGAGCCGCGCTCGGCCTTCGCCTATCGCACCTACTGGATCATCCTGCATGGCATCATCTGCTGGCTCGTCGGCCGTCGCATCCCAATCCGCCTCGTCGATTTCCGCTGCGCGGAACCCATCCAGGGCGCTGACTACCGGCTGTTCTTCGGTGCGCCTGTGCGCTTCTCGCAGCCGATCAGCCGGCTCGGCTTCGATAGCGCCATGCTCGACTTGCCGATATCGCGCAGCGAACAGGCGTTGAAGCAGTTCCTGCGGGGGGCGCCCGCCAATATTCTCGTGCGCTATCGCTACGATGCCGGCATTGCTGCTGCCGTGCGCCGTCGTCTCTCGCAGACCTCTCCCGCGGCCTGGTCGAGCTTCCGGACGCTCGCTGCCGAGATGCGCATGCCATCCTCGACGCTCCGCCATCGCCTGCATGACGAGGGCCAGAGCTATGCCGGCATCAAGGACGATATCCGCCGGGACCTCGCGGTCGACCTGTTGATAAACACATCGAAGACCATCGGAGAAATCGCCGTGCAACTCGGCTATTCCGAACCCAGCGCCTTCTTTCGCGCTTTCCGGAAATGGATGGGCAAGAGCCCCGACGCTTTCCGCCGGGAAGAACCCAAATCAGTGCAGTGGGAATAGACTTCGTTCGAGGGAGCTTTGAAGCGACCCCAACCCGCGCTACATATGATAGCGGGAGGAGTGCCATGTTTGATTTTTCGCTCGGCGAAACCGCGGACGCCATCCGCGAGGCGACGGCGCGATTTGCCGCCGATACCATCGCTCCGCTGGCCGCGGAGATCGACGAAAGCAATACGTTTCCACGTCAGCTCTGGCCGCAGATGGGTGCGCTTGGTCTGCACGGCATCACCGTGGAAGAAGAATTCGGCGGTGCCGGTCTCGGCTATCTCGAACATGTCGTCGCCATGGAGGAAGTCTCGCGTGCCTCGGCCTCCGTAGGCTTGAGTTACGGCGCCCATTCCAATCTCTGCGTCAATCAAATCCGTCGCTGGGCCACACCGGAGCAGAAGCAGCGCCATCTGCCCAAACTGATTTCCGGCGAGCATGTCGGCTCGCTTGCCATGTCGGAAGCCGGCTCCGGCTCGGATGTCGTGTCCATGCAGCTCAAGGCGGAACGCAAGGGTGATCGCTACCTCCTTAACGGGACAAAGTTCTGGATCACCAATGCACCGCATGCCGATGTGCTCGTCGTCTACGCGAAGACCGATCCGGCGGCCGGACCGAAGGGTATTTCGGCTTTCATCATTGAGAAGGGCATGCCCGGCTTCAGCGTTTCGAAGAAACTCTCCAAACTCGGCATGCGCGGCAGCGATACGGCAGAATTGGTCTTCCAGGATTGTGAGGTGCCGATAGAAGCGCTGATGGGGCGGGAAGGTGACGGCGTTAAGATCCTGATGTCCGGCCTCGATTATGAACGCGCCGTGCTTGCCGCAGGCCCGCTCGGTATCATGCAGGCCTGCCTCGATGTCGTGCTGCCCTATGTGCGGGACCGTAAACAGTTCGGCAAGCCGATCGGTGACTTCCAACTCATGCAGGGCAAGATTGCGGACATGTATGTCGCGCTGAATTCCTCACGCGCCTATGTCTATTCCGTCGCCCGCGCCTGCGATGCCGGCCGCACGAGCCGCTCGGATGCTGCAGCCGCCATCCTATTTGCCAGCGAGAATGCTGTGAAAGTATCGCTGGAGGCGATCCAGGCGCTCGGCGGAGCCGGATATACCAGGGAGTGGCCCGTCGAGCGCTTCCTGCGCGATGCCAAGCTCTATGATATCGGCGCCGGCACGAATGAAATCCGCCGCTATCTGATCGGCCGGGAGCTCATCGCATCATGACGGTGATTTCCTCTGAAATCGATCGCGACAGCGAAACTTTCAAGGCGAATGCCAACAAGAACAGCACTCTGGTCGACGAACTCTACGACCGCTCCGCAAAAACCCGCGAGGGCGGTTCAAGGGCAGCCCGCGAGCGCCATACAGGCAAGGGCAAGCTCCTGCCGCGCGACCGCATCCAGCTTTTGCTCGACGCCGGCAGTCCTTTCCTGGAGATGGGAACGCTGGCGGCGAACGGCATGTATGGCGACGAGGCGCCGGGTGCCGGCATCATCACCGGCATCGGCCGCGTTTGCGGCCGCGAGGTGATGATTGTCGCCAATGATGCGACGGTGAAAGGCGGCGCCTATTTCCCGATGACCGTAAAGAAGCATCTGCGGGCGCAGGAGATCGCGATGCAGAACCGACTGCCCTGCGTCTACCTTGTCGATAGCGGCGGCGCCAACCTTCCGCATCAGGCCGAGGTCTTCCCCGATCGCGATCATTTCGGCGCGATCTTCTTTAATCAGGCGCAGATGTCGGCCGAAGGCATTCCGCAAATCGCCTGCGTGATGGGAAGCTGTACGGCGGGCGGCGCCTACGTCCCTGCCATGTCCGACGAAACGATCATCGTGCGCAATCAGGGCACGATTTTCCTGGCCGGCCCGCCTCTGGTGAAAGCTGCGACCGGCGAGATCATTTCGGCCGAGGAACTCGGCGGTGCTGAAACCCATGGCCGCCGCTCCGGCGTCGTCGATCATGTCGCCGAAAATGACGAGCATGCACTGCTGCTCGTCCGCGATATCGTCGCCAGCCTCAACAGCGTAAAGACGGTCGATATCGACGTTCAGGCCCCGCGCCCGCCAAAACTCGATCCCGAGGATCTCAACGGCGTTATCCCCGAAGATGTCCGCTCGCCGTACGATGTGCGCGAGGTCATCGGTCGCCTCGTCGACGGTTCGGAGTTGCACGAGTTCAAGCCGCTCTATGGCACGACGCTGGTCTGCGGCTTTGCGCGCATCTGGGGCATGCCGGTTGCCGTCATCGCCAACAATGGCGTGCTATTTTCCGAAAGTGCATTGAAGGGCGCGCATTTCATTGAGCTTGCCTGCCAGCGTCGCGTGCCGCTGCTCTTCCTGCAGAACATATCGGGCTTCATGGTCGGCGGCCGTTATGAGGCCGGCGGCATCGCCAAGGATGGGGCGAAGCTCGTCACCGCAGTCGCAACTGCCAGCGTGCCGAAAGTGACCGTCATCATCGGCGGCAGCTTCGGCGCCGGCAATTACGGCATGTGCGGCCGCGCTTATCGGCCGCGCTTCCTCTTCACCTGGCCGAACAGCCGTATCAGCGTCATGGGCGGCGATCAGGCGGCCTCCGTACTCGCCACGATCCGCCGAGACGCCATGGAAGCGCGTGGGGAGACCTGGCCCGCAGATGAGGAGGAAGCCTTCAAGTCGCCGATCCGCGCCGGCTACGAGGCGGAAGGCAACCCCTATTATGCCACCGCCCGCCTCTGGGACGACGGGATCATCGATCCGCGTCAAACGCGGGATGTGCTGGGCCTTGCCTTTTCCGCCTGCCTGAATGCGCCGATCCCGAAGGGACCGCGTTTCGGCCTGTTCAGGATGTGAGGTGACGCAATGATGGAAAGCCTTCTCATTGCCAACAGGGGCGAGATCGCCCGCCGCATCGTCCGGACGGCGAAAACCCTCGGCATCCGCACCATCGCCGTCTATTCCGAAGCCGATGCCGGCCTGCCCTTCGTGGCGGAAGCGGATGAGGCGGTCGCAATCGGCTCGCCGCCGGCGCGTGAAAGCTATCTCTCGCAGGATCGCATTCTGGACGCAGCTCGCAAGACCGGCGCTGCCGCCATCCATCCCGGCTATGGATTCCTGTCGGAGAATGCCGATTTTGCCGAAGCGGTGGAGAGCTTAGGCATGATCTGGGTTGGCGCGCCGCCCGCCGCGATTCGTGCCATGGGGCTCAAGGATGCGGCCAAGCAGCTGATGCAGGCGGCCGGCGTGCCGGTCACACCCGGCTATATGGGCATGGACCAGAGCGACGAGAGGCTCGCCGCTGAGGCGGAAGCGACAGGCTTTCCCGTGCTCATAAAAGCCGTCGCCGGCGGCGGCGGCAAGGGCATGCGCCGGGTGGACCGGTCGGAGGAATTCGCCGAACTGCTCGCCTCATGCCGCCGCGAGGCGGCCTCTTCCTTTGGCGACGAGCGTGTGCTGATCGAGCGCTATATCTCCAATCCGCGCCATATCGAGGTGCAGGTCTTTGCCGATCGCTTCGGCAATTGCGTCCATCTCTTCGAGCGCGACTGCTCGCTGCAGCGTCGACACCAGAAGGTGATCGAGGAGGCGCCGGCACCCGGCCTCGACGCCATCACCCGTGCTGCGATCTGCGATGCCGCTGTCAAGGCCGCCAAGGCCGCGAACTACGTCGGGGCCGGCACCATCGAATTCATCGCAGACGCCTCCGAGGGCCTGCGTCCCGACCGCATCTGGTTCATGGAAATGAACACCCGGTTGCAGGTCGAACATCCTGTCACCGAGGCCATCACCGGCGAAGACCTCGTGCTCTGGCAGCTGAAGGTCGCCGCCGGGGAGCCTCTGCCGAAAGAGCAGGACGAGATCACCATGAAGGGCTGGGCATTCGAAGCCCGCCTCTATGCCGAAAATCCGGCTGCCGGCTACTTGCCCTCGATCGGTCGTCTCGATCATTTGCGCCTGCCCCAAAATGTTCGGGTCGACAGCGGTGTCGAGGAAGGCAATGAGATCACCGCCTTCTACGATCCGATGATCGCCAAGATCATCGCCCATGGCTCGAACCGTGAAGTAGCCCTCTCAATCCTCGCCAAGGCTTGCGAGAGCATCGAAGTCTGGCCGGTGAAATCCAATGCCGGCCTTCTCGCCCGCATCGCCTCCGACCCGGATTTCCGCGCGGCGAAGGTCGATACGGGTTTCCTCGATCGTCACGGCGAAACCCTGCTGGCAAAGGAGCCTGACGAGACGACAATCGACAAGGCCGTTACAAGACTGACAGCAACAGATGCGACCGATCCCTGGTCAGCTCTTGCCGGCCTGCGCATCTCGGGCACAAGCGATTGCCGTACGCGCGTTCGCGTAGGCGACCATCTCTATTGGGGCCGTGTCCGGCTCGGCCTCGAAACCAATGCTGTCAAGTCCGGCGAAACCATTGTCCTTTTCGATGCCGGTAATGCCTGGCCAATTTGCCTGCCCGTCGCAAGCGAAGTCGAAGCGCACCAGGGTGCCAGTGATGGCGCGATCCTTTCGCCGATGCCTGGCCTCATCATCTCTGTCGATGTTGCGGAAGGCGACCATGTCGCCAAAGGCGACAGGCTGCTGACAGTGGAAGCGATGAAGATGGAACATACGCTGCGCGCGCCCTTTGACGGCATCGTCCAGAAGTTGCCGGTCTCGGCAGGTGCCAGGGTTTCGGAAAACCAGCTTGTCGTCAGCGTCGTGAAGGAGCAAGAGTGATGGCCGGCCGCTATTTCGACGAATGGACAGTCGGCGATCGGATTGCCCACGAGATCCGCCGCACGGTCACGGAAACCGACAACCTGCTCTTCACGACGCTCTCCCATAATCCGCAACCGCTGCATCTCGATGCCGATTATGCGGCGCGCACCGAATTCGGCCGCATCGTCGTCAATGGCACTTTCACCTTCGCGCTCACCGTCGGTCTTTCGGTTGGCGACACGACGCTCGGCACGCTGATCGCCAACCTCGGCTACGACAAGGTGACGATGCCGCAGCCGGTCTTCATCGGCGATACGCTTCGGGTGGAAACCGAGGTGACGGAGCTCAGGCGCTCTAACTCCCGGCCCGATGCCGGGATCATCACGTTCCGGCATGTCACRCTGAATCAGCGAAACGAGACCGTCTGCCAGTGCCTGCGCACGGCCATGCTGCAGGTGAAGCCGTCATGAGGCTGCGTTCGCTGCTCTTCGTGCCCGGCGATCGACCGGAGCGCTTCGACAAGGCGCTCGCCTCGGGCGCCGATGCCGTCATCCTCGACCTGGAAGATTCCGTTTCCGCGCAGAACAAGCCTAAGGCGCGGGACGCCGTACGCGACTTCGTCATGCGCCGCGCGGCCGATGCGGCGCTTGTCATTCGCATCAATCCCCTCGCCTCGCCCGCCTTCGAGGACGATCTTGCTGCACTCAGCGATCTTGATCCCTTCGCGATCATGCTGCCGAAGGCTGAAGGTTCGGCATCCGTGCGCCAGCTTAAAAGCCGCCTGTCCTCCTCCGTTCCTATCCTGCCGATCGCAACCGAAACGCCGGCCGCTATCTTCGAGATCGGCAGCTACCGGGATGTCGCGTCTCATCTTTGCGGACTGACATGGGGAGCGGAAGATCTGCCTGCCGCGATCGGCGCGGCGACCGCCCGCGAGGCAGATGGACGCTATACTGCGCCTTATGAGCTCGCCCGTTCTCTCGTTCTCTTTGGCGCTCACGCAGCTGCCGTTCCTGCCGTCGAGACCGTCTATCCCCATTTCCGCGATCTCGACGGCGTTACGGCCTATGCGGCCCGTGCGCGGCGCGACGGTTTCTCGGCCATGATGGCGATCCATCCGAGCCAGGTGGAACCGATCAACCATGCCTTTACACCTGACGCGGCCGAGATCGGCTGGGCGGAAAAAGTAGTGGCCGCCTTTGCCGCCTGTCCCGATATCGGCGTTATCCAGATCGACGGGCGCATGCTCGACCTGCCGCATCTGAAACTCGCGAAACGTATTCTGCAGGCCGGAAAAATATAAAATGAAAGGTGACACCAGCCGCCACGGTCTTTCGCTCTTTTGTGCGCAGCGAAGAAGCAACTGCTGCAAGGCCTTATATGYGGGTTCGCGAGACCTGAAAACGCCCAATAAATAAGCAAAGAAGCTTTTATGTCGTAAAACAAATATCATATGTCGCATTTCGATAGCTCAACGCACAGCTGTGCAAAGCTATTTCCGAGGTGGAATTCATCTGATAGCAGGTTGTTCTCGGCCGGGCCTTCGAGAGCTTTTAAAATCAACCTAATAATAATGTCTATTAATAGAATTGAATAGGAACCACGGCTTTCACAATGCCGGCTATATTTTGTATATAAATAGAATATAGGCGATCCGATCGGCCGATCGTAAGAAATTAATGCATCGATGTTCCACCAGAATTTCACAAAATTTGGACATGAATATTTTATGACAGAAACTTTCTACTCTCTTCATGTCATAGAAACTTCATTGGTTACCGGAAATTGAACCAGTTAATAGGGCGTGCGCTCAAGAGGGGGCGCGTCCTATTTTTCGAGGGTTCTCATGCAAGCCAAGCTTCTCGGCGCCGTAGGCGCCCTACTCGCTTCAGCCTTCCTTGCTGCTGGTCCTGTCGCCGCCGCCGAAAAGACCAAGATCGATTTCTGGTTCGGCAACTCGGGCGATATTGCTACGCGCGTTCAGGAACAGTGCGACCGTTTCAACAAGTCGCAGAACGACTTCGAAGTCGTCTGCACCAGCCAGGGTTCTTATGACGCCTCGCTGCAGAACACGATCGCCGCTTTCCGCGCCGGCAAGCAGCCGACCATCGCACAGGTCTCCGACGCTGGTACGCTCGACATCATGCTGTCGGGCGCTTACTATCCGGCCAACAAGCTCATGAGCGACATGGGCTACAATGTCGACTGGAAGGACTACTTCTCCGGCATCGCCGGCTACTACGCAACGTCGAAGGGCGAGATGTACTCCTTCCCCTTCAACTCCTCCACGGCCCTGCTCTACTGGAACAAGGACGCCTTCGCCAAGATCGGCAAGGACCATGCTCCGGCGACCTGGAAGGAAGCAGGCGAAGACTTCAAGGCTCTGAAGGACGCAGGCTACGCTTGCCCGCTCGCCTTCGACATCTCCAACAACGAAGTCTGGCAGTTCATCGAGCAGTTTGAAGCTGTAAACGGCGAAGCCATCGCAACAAAGAAGAACGGCTTTGAAGGCCTCGACGCCGAACTGGTGTTCAACAAGAACCCGATGCTCGTCAACTACGTCAAGGACCTGAAGTCCTGGTACGACAACAAGCTCGCTGTCATCAAGAACAAGGCTGTCGGCCAGACCTTCGTCGAGGCCTTCGCTGCTGGCGAATGCCAGGTCATCCTGACCTCGGTTGGCGACCATGGCAACATCGGCCGTACCGCCAAGCAGGGCATGAACTGGGGCGTTTCGATGCTGCCGACCTATGGCGACGCAACGCGTCACAGCTCTTACGTTGGCGGCGCTTCGCTCTGGGTTCTGAAGGGTCATTCGGACGCCGAATACAAGGCTGCCGCTTCCTTCTTCAACTTCATTGCAAAGCCGGAAGAAGCTCTCACCTGGTCGACCGTTACCGGCTATATCCCGGTTCGTAACTCCGGCTTCGAATACCTGAAGAAGCAGGGCTTCTACGACAAGGCTCCCTATGCCGGTCGCGAACTTGCCATTCAGAGCCTGACCGCTTCTCCGGCTGGCGACACGTCTGCAAAGGGCATCCGTCTCGGTGGCCTGCTCCAGGTCCGTACCGAAATCGCTAACGGCCTGCAGGCGATCTTCGTCAACAATGCCGATGTCCAGGCTTCGCTCGACTCTGCTGCCGATCGCGGCAACCAGCTCCTGCGTCGCTTCCAGCAGACCTACAAGGGCGTTCAGCTCCCCTAATCGGTTGATATGAGCCGCACCCGGTCCGCTTCTGGCGCTCCGGGTGCGGCTTTGTACATTCCCTACCGGCTGCGGAAGCGAGATCGCCGCCCGCGCCAGAACCAAACCCGGACGAAAACGACCACTCATGGAAAAGCGCGTCACTTTCTCCTCGACGACGATCGGCCTTCTTTTCGCATTTCCGATGCTGCTGCTGATCTTCGTCTTCTTCTACTGGCCGAGCGCGCAGGCGCTGTATTGGGCGTTCACGCTCGAGCAGCCATGGGGCGGCGGTAACGCCTGGGTCGGTTTCGACAATTTCAGGCAGCTGCTGAGCGACCCGGTCTATTGGGACTCAATTACCCGCAGCATGATTTTCGGCTTCAGTTCGACTGCCATTGCCATGGGGCTGGCGCTCATCCTGGCGCTCCTGACGGATCGTGAGCTGCGTGGCCATAAAATCTATCGCTCGGTCTTCATCTGGCCCTATGCGATTGCCGCTCCTGCGCTCGGCCTCGCCTTCCGCTTCATCCTGGCGCCTGAAGCCGGTCTTCTGTCGGTCATCAACCATGTCTGGCCTGGCCTCTGGAACCCGGCATTCGACGGCAAGGATGCGATGATCGCGGTCGTCGTCGCCTTCTCCTGGAAATATATCGGCTACAACTTCATCTTCTTCTTGTCGGCCCTGCAGGGTATCCCACGCTCGCTGATCGAGGCGGCGGCCATGGACGGCTCCGGGCCGCTGCGCCGCATGTGGGACATCCAGCTGCCGCTGCTCACGCCGACGCTCTTCTTCCTGCTGGTCATCAACATCACGGAAAGCTTCCAGGATTCCTTCGGTATCGTCGATGTCATGACCCAGGGCGGTCCAGCGCGCGCCACCGAACTCATGGTCTACAAGATCTATTTCGACGGCTTCAAAGGCCTCGATTATTCCGGCGCCGCAGCTCAATCCATGATCCTGATGGGGCTCGTCATCCTGCTCACCATCTTCCAGTTCCGCTTCATCGAGCGGCGCGTGCACTACAAGTGAGGTCGCGAACATGATCGAACGCACGCCGATATTCAACTTCATCTGCTACACGCTGCTCGCGCTCGGCCTGGTGATTGCACTCCTGCCATTCGCCATCGTCATCATCGCGTCGACACTTGATCTGGAGACGGTCAACCGGGTGCCGCTGCCGCTGGTTCCGAGCTCGCACTTCTGGGAAAACGTGCACACTGCCTGGGTTCGTGCCGATCTCGGCAACAAGCTGTTCCATAGCGTCATCTTCGCCGCGACGGTCGGCGCCGGCAAGGTTTTGCTTTCGTCCATGGCTGCCTTCTCGATCGTCTATTTCCGTTTCCGCGGCCGCTATCTGATCTTCTGGATCATCTTCATCACTCTGATGCTGCCGCTGGAAGTGCGTATCGTGCCGACCTATTCGATCGCCGCCAATGCGCTTCAGCCCTTTCAGGCGATCCTCGATGTGACCGGCATCACGTGGCTGGTCGCGCAGATCACCGGCATCCAGATCAAGATGGAATGGGGTCTTCTGAACTCCTATCCAGGCCTGATATTGCCGATGGTCGCGACCGCGACGGGCACGTTCCTCTACCGCCAGTTCTATCTGACGGTGCCGGACGAACTCGCCGAGGCATCGAAGATGGACGGCTCAGGCCCGGTCCGTTTCTTCTGGGACGTTCTGCTGCCGCTGTCGCGTCCGAACATGATCGCGCTTTTCACCATCATGTTCGTCTGGGCCTGGAACCAGTATCTGTGGCCGCTGCTGATCACCACCGACCCGAAGTTCGGCATTGCCGTGACCCAGCTCAAGACACTCATCCCCTCCGAATTCGGCCTGCCCGACTGGAACGTCGCAATGGCCGGAACATTGATCATCATGTCGCCGCCGCTGATCCTCGTCATCCTGATGCAGCGTTGGTTCGTGCGCGGCCTTATTTCCACCGAGAAGTGAAAGGAACAGACCCTTGGCACCGATCTCCATCCGTGGCGTGAAAAAGAGCTATGGCAAGAACGCCGTCGTTCATGGCGTCGATCTCGAAATCCAGTCGGGCGAGTTCATCGTCATCCTCGGTCCGTCCGGCTGCGGCAAGTCCACGCTGCTCCGCATGGTCGCCGGCCTGGAAGAAATCACCGGCGGCGAAATCGCCATCGACGGCCGGGTCGTCAACCAGCTCGAGCCGCGTGAACGCGGCTGCGCCATGGTCTTCCAGAACTATGCGCTCTACCCGCACATGAGCGTTGCCGAAAACATCGGCTACGCGCTGAAGGTCGCCGGCGTGCCGAAGGTCGAGCGCGACCGCCGCATCGCCGAAGTCGCCAAGGCACTCAGCCTCGAGCCCTTCCTCGAACGCCGCCCGGCAGCCCTCTCGGGCGGTCAGCGCCAGCGCGTCGCCATGGGCCGCGCCATGATCCGCGAGCCGAAGGTCTTTCTCTTCGATGAGCCGCTCTCCAACCTCGACGCCAAGCTGCGCATCGCCATGCGTGCGGAAATCCGCCGCCTGCATCGCCGCCTCGGTGCTACCTCGATCTTTGTTACGCATGACCAGAATGAGGCAATGACGCTCGCCGATCGCATCATCGTCATGAATTCCGGATATGTCGAACAGGTCGGCACGCCGGAAGAGGTCTATCACTATCCCGCAAGCCGGTTCGTTGCCGGCTTCGTCGGTACGCCGGCGATGAACCTCCTGGAAGGCCGTGTCAACGAAAACGGCGTCTTCATCTATGACGAAGGACGTACAGTCACTCTGCCGGCCGAACGTGGCAAGCAGCTTGCCGGCCAGCGCGTCGTTCTCGGCGTGCGTGCCGAAGCCGCCCGCCTCGTCTCTCCGGACGCGCCTGGTGCGCTCTTGGCCACTGCCGACTTCATCGAAGAACTCGGCGCGAGCCGTATAGTGCATGCCGATTTCGATGGCCTGCCTTTCGCCGTCGCCATGACCGGTTCGGTCTCGCTGAAGACCGGCGACCGTATCGGCGTCGCCATCGATCAGGATTCGATCCATCTCTATTCGGCCGACACCGGCGCAGTCCTCGTCGCTCCGGCACGCAGCGGCGCCATCACCGTGAACGCCTGAGCCTGACGCTGATGACCAGCTTTTCCGATATCGCCGCTAGCAACCGCAACCTCGTTGCGGTTGCCGTGGAAACGCTCTCGGCGCCCTCCGCCGCCTTCTTCGACGAGGCACGGGCCGCGAAGCTGACGCAGGCCGAGCATGACCGGCTGGCGGCAACCCTGCCCGCGCTCTCGACGATCGAAGTTTTGAACATCGACAGCGGCACCGGTGCCAGCAACGGCCTTGTCGTCGCCGCGTGGAATGCCGAGCGGCTCAAGTATCACGCTCCCTCCGTCGAACTCGTGCGCCAGAGCGGCGCGGATATCCTGCTGCTCACCGAAGCCGATCTCGGTACGGCGCGCGCAGGCAACCGCCATACCGTTGCTGATCTCGCCAGCGATCTCGGTATGTCCTATGTCTTTGGCGTGGAGTTCGTCGAACTTGGCCTCGGGAATTCACGCGAACGCGAATGGCACAAGGGGGAGACGAATTCGGTCGGTTTCCACGGCAATGCGTTGCTTTCCTGCCTGCCCCTCAAAGACGCCGCACTCATCCGCCTCGATGATGGCGGCACGTGGTGGACGGATGCGAAGGATGGACAGGGCCGGATCGGCGGACGCATGGCGATTGCCGCCAAGGTCGAGACTGCATTCGGGCCGATCCTTGCCGTCAGCGTTCATCTGGAAAGCAAGACCGATATCGAGGATCGCGCCGAGCAGACGCGGCGGCTGATTGCGGCCGTTGAACAGCTCGCCGGCGATCTGCCCGTCGTCATCGGCGGCGACTTTAATACCAATTTGCTTCCCGATGGATCGCGCGAGCCGGAAGCATATGAGCCGCTTTTCGGTCTGCTGGCTGAGGCCGGCTATCACTGGGAAACGGCCAACGATTTTGCGCATACGCGCCGCACGCGCCCGGATGGAACGCCGCAGCCGCCCCTCGCCCGGCTCGACTGGCTGTTGACCCGCGGTCTTGTTGCAAGCGACGCCGTAACCGTTCCGGCTGTTGATGCCGATGGCGTGGCAATCTCCGATCATGAACTGATCAGGGCGCGTTTMTTCGCGCCCTGATCAGCCTCTGCTTTCCTTGTCGGAAGAGTCGAAAGGCGCTCGCGAGCAATCGTTTCATTAGAAACCTTTGACGAAGTGTTGCACTTACGCCCTAGCGGGAATGCTTTAGGCGTTGCTAACATTTCAACGATTGGCGGGGGCCGGTTGCAAGCCTACGACGAGGGTAGGCTTGCTCAAAATGGGATGGCTGCGCGTTGCGTATCTGCAGCCATCCCAATCTCTCTTGACCGGAAGTCGGAATTGCAGACGTGCCGTCTCTCATGTTCGATGACACAGGCGCCCTCACCCGTCAGATCCAGGTTCACTCGCCCACAGTTAGAGGCCAATCAGACCGCGTCAGCAGGCAGGCGTTCGGTGTTCGATAAAACTCTGGATCAATCTGCTGTTTCACCCAGCGTATCGGCGACATGAGCGCCGCGCATACCCATCGCTCTCGGTGCCCCTGTCGTCGTATCTTTTGCGGTCTGGTGTTCGAGTTCGGCGTTGAGTTCGGCCCCCACAATCAGGATCGCGACCGAAAGCCACGTCCAAACAAGGAAGCCGATCAACGCGCCGAGCGTTCCATAGGTCGCATTATAGTTGGCAAAGTGGCCAAGGTAGATCGAGAAGCCGAGCGACATGAGAAACCAGGCAAACGCCGTCAGCAGAGCGCCCCATGTCATCCACCGCAGACGCGCCGGCTCACGACTAGGACCGAACCGGTAGATGGCCATGACGGTGGCCACAACCACGGCCAGGAGTAGCGGCCACCTGAGAACGAGGGCCATCTGTTCGTCGAAGCGATCCAGCCAGAGGAACGAAAGCACGACCGGCATCACGGCAACGAGCCCGATAAGAATTGTCGCGGTGATAATGGCGCAGACCGTGAAGCAGAGTGCAATCAGGTTCAAGCGGACCAGGCTGCGTTTTTCCCGCTCTTCATAGGCGATGTTCATGGCGTCGAAGAGCGCAAGGGTACCGCTGTGGGTGCTCCACAAGGCGATAGCCAGACCGATGAAAAAAGTCACGCCCAGCGTACTGTCGCGTCTCTCGGCGAGCGAACGGATTTGCTCCGAAACGAGATCGAAGGCGCCTGGCGGCAGCACCACCGCCAGCTTGCCCAGGTGTTCCGACATGGTCAGAGGATCTGCGAAAAGCCCGTACAGAGAGACCAGTGCGCCAAGCGCCGGAAACATCGCAAGGAGAAGGTAGAAAGTCACGCCGGCAGCGATCAGCGTCACCCTGTCATCCAATACCTCATGCACGACACGCCAGAACACGTCTCTCAGTCCTTGCCTCGGAATGGATTCCGGGACCGATGCCTGCCGGCCATGCCCGTCGTCTTCTGTCGATAAATCGGCCCGCATGGCCGCCTTCGGGCTCATGTCGAAACGGCGCATCACGAGCAGCACGCCGCCAAACGTAGCGAGCGACAGGATCGCGGTTGATCGCAGGCTTAAACGAAAATTTGTGCGCATCGCTCTGCCTCCGTTCGGCATAAGGATGAACGCGCGATCACGCTTAAAGGTGCAAATCCGCGATTGGCATGATGGATTGTTTGGCAGGCGACCGTCGTGCAGGTCCCACCTCTATGGAACTTCGATCATCGCGCGTTGTTTCCATCTGGATTGGAGGACTGCAAATGGCATCTATGACGAGAGAAGAGCTGTCCAAGCAGCTGAAGAAGCTGGATTTCTGCATGTTTTCAACACGCGGAACCTCAAACCGGATAACCAGTCGCCCGATGAGTAACAATGGCGACGTCGAATATGACGGCGATTCCTGGTTTTTCTCCTATGCGGACACGCACAAAATATCCGAGATTCGGAAAGACCCCGCGGTGTTGCTAACCTTTACGGCGCCGCCGCATCTGCTGGGAAAGCCGGGTATATTCATAGCCATCGATGGCGACGCCGTGCTTATCGAGGACACCTCGCAGTTCGAGACCCACTGGGTCAAAGGACTGGAACGATGGTTTCCCGAGGGCGTGCAGACGCCTGGACTTATTCTTATCAAGGTTACTGCACGTTTCGCCCAATATTGGGACGGCGAAGAGAACGGGAAAGTCGATCTCTAATGTCAATGCACGGCGCCGCGTCCACAGCGAGCCCGCCTACAGACGGGCTATCGCCTCCCCTAGTTCCTTGCGAAGCTTTTCAAGCCGAGCCCGTGCCTCGTCCCTTTGCGCCCGCAGCTCTTTGATCGACTTCTCCTGCTCCGTCAGATCCTCAAGGAACTGCTGCTTGAGCGGTGTGTCGCCTACGGAGGCAAGCATGCCTGAAATCCGTGAGGATTCCGAAGTTGCATCCTCGATCGCCTGCATCACCGCCGACAGATCTCTCTCCGCCTCCTTCTGGGCCGTCCTCGCCGTCACGAGCCCGCGAAGCTTCTCGGCGATCTCCGGGGACGGCCCCTCATCGAGCCATTGCAGGATCACCGCGTCGTCGATATCGGCAATCGCCTGCGTTTCGCTCTCTACCATGCGCCATTCGATTGAAGTCGAAACCTTCTTTCCGGCGGGCACCACGACAGTCGCCCGCGCGCCCTGCGGTGTTTCCTCCACCCCCTCGGACAGAACGAGTTCCCACCCTGGCATGCCTGGATCTTCCGCAACGAACTTCCTGTCAGTGTCTGCGCCCCAGGCGGTGAAGGTCTTTCGCACGCGACGCTCCAATGTTGCGTCGAGATAACCGTCCTTGACGACAACTGTCCGGAAGGAACTGGAGTTGGTGATGGCCATTTCCTGCTCGATCTTCTGATCAGCCGCAAACGTCGCCTTTTCAACTCCGCCCGGCTTGACGTTGCCTATGCGCGCATCGCCAACATAGCGCCCTTTTTCGTCATAGACCGCGGCGACCGCCGGCGGCAGCGAGGTACCCGTGTCGTTCGTCAGCATCAGCGCCGCATCCGGATGTTGGGCGCCATCGCGATAGAGAGCGACGAACTCCGCGCCGATCTCGCGATCGAGGATCGGCACGGAAATCGTCTCACCGTTCTTGAGGTCGTATGCGCCGGGAAGATCGAAGTTTGCGACCACATCGCCCTCGTCGGCGGCGGCAGCAATGGTAGCGGCCGGAGCGGCAATAACGGGAGCAGGAGCCTCCGCAGCGGGCTCGTTCAGCAACGCACCCGCGACCATCCCCCGTTTGGCGCTCGCGACGTCAAGATATGCGGCCTCCGCCTCAGGGCGTGATGGCCATGTTCTGGCGTACAGCCTCTGGCGAAGCGTCACTGGCTTGCCTGACGTCAGAGATATTGAAACCCCTTTCCAGTCTTCGCCAGAGGCATTCTCCAGAACTGCCCATGCTTGCAACCGCGCTTTGCCCTTGGCGTCGACAATGATCCGATAGGACGGCTTCCAGAGCGGGGCTGCGACGACATAGGAAATGTCCACGGCCGCCGACGCCTTGCCATTGAGCGAAATGGTGACTGCACGCGTCCCCTGCACTCCATCGCTCGACAGCAGTTCCACTGCCCGAGCAACCATCTCGGCATCTTTGGGATTATCGAGTTTGTAGGCCATGGCGCCACCGATCTCGGCAACGTCGAAGGCGCCGCGGTCAAGCATCACGATCAGCCGCGCGCGCTGCTTTTCAGTGGCGGGCTCTACCCCGACGATGCGACCCTTCACCCCGTTCGCAGAGACAGGCGCGCCTCTGAGAGCCCGCAGCACAGCAGCAGCCGAATCCAGATCCTTCCGTTTGATCGGCAGCACCTTGAATGTTTCATCGACCATGCCCGGCCCGGTGGTCGACAATCCCTTTACGGGAGCCGGCCCCGAGACAACGAGGGTCTTCAGAAAGTCATCCATCTGGTCTGTCGGCACATCGACGACAGCGTTGCCGTCGTCCCCGACATTAAGACTGCGCACATATTCGGCAACGCCTCCTGAGGACAGCCTGATAGACTTGATAGTCCCGGTTTGCGCGAATGCGGTTGTGGAGAGCAGTATTGCGGTAAGCGCCGCACAGATGGTGGATGCGTATTTCATGTGACCCCCTCGATATAAATTCCACCAGAGGATGAACGTAAAAAAGGGGCGGCATTTCGACACGCAACCGCTTTTGCGCGCGTTGTCCCTATGGCCCATTCGCCGACACGACGACGTCTCTGTCGGGAACCTCCATCTTCGATGCGATATCGGGGAAAGATGTCGTGAAAATGAGAAAGCGAACGCCTATATAGCTGCCGAGTCTGTTTGAAAGGAAATCCATCATGACTATCAATGGAAGCCTGCTCGTCGCGGGATCGGAGAAACGCGGCACTCGCGGGGAGCTCTACGGCGTCGAGGCGGCCACCGGAGCGGCACTGCCCGTCTCTTTCGGTGGCGCCACCGCGGAAGACGTCGAGGAGGCAACCAGGTTTGCATGGGAGGCGTTCGCCTCCTACCGGGAAACAGATCTGGAAACGCGGGCCGATTTTCTTGAAACAATCGCCAGCGAGATCGAGGCGATCGGCGATGAGTTGATCGTGCGTGCAATGGCGGAAACCGGACTTCCACGCGGACGGATCGAGGGTGAGCGCGGCCGCACGATCGGACAGCTTCGGCTGTTTGCGAAAGAGGTTCGCGAAGGCCGATTCCAGGAACTTCGTTTTGACGGCGCGGATCCCTCCCGCAAGCCCGTTCCGAAGCCCGATCTGCGCCTGCGCAACGTTCCCCTCGGCCCCGTTGCGGTTTTCGGCGCATCAAACTTTCCGCTCGCCTTCTCGGTGGCCGGCGGTGACACGGCCTCTGCGCTCGCAGCAGGATGCCCCGTCGTCGTCAAGGCGCATTCGGCGCATCCGGGCACGTCGGAACTGGTCGGTCGCGCCGTTCAGCGGGCCGTCGCCAAGGCCGGGCTGCATGCGGGCACCTTCGCGCTTCTCTTTGACACCGGCTTCGAGGTCGGACAGAAGCTCGTCGCCGATGCCCGAATTCGAGCAGTCGGTTTCACAGGCTCGCGCCGCGGCGGCACGGCACTGATGAAGATCTCTTCCGAGCGCAAGCAGCCGATCCCGGTCTATGCCGAAATGAGCAGCATCAACCCGGTCATCTTCTTCCCCGATGCCCTGAAAAGCCGCGCGACAGAGATTGCAACGGCTTTTGTCAGCTCGCTGGTTCTGGGCGCCGGACAATTCTGCACCAATCCCGGCCTCATTCTCGCCGTCGACAGTGAAGGTCTGGACACTTTTATCGCCAAGACGCGGGAGCTTCTGCCTGATGTCGGCGCGCAGACCATGCTGACGGGCTCCATCGCCAAGGCATTCTGCAATGGCGTCGCCCGGCTGGAAAAGCATCCCGAAGTCCGTCTCGTTGCCAATGGCAAGCCGGGCAGCGAATTCGAAGGTACCGCTGCACTCTTCGAGACGACGGCTGCGGCATTCCTCGCCCATCACGAGCTTCAGGACGAGGTCTTCGGCGCCGCCGGGCTCATCGTGCGCTGCCGCGATCTCGCCGAACTCGAGCGGGTGCTTGACGGCCTGGAAGGCCAGCTGACCGTAGCCCTCCACATCACGAGCGAAGACGAGCCGGACGCAAAGCGCCTCGTTCCCAGGCTGGAGATGCTTGCCGGACGACTGCTCGTGAACGGCTTCGGAACCGGCGTCGAGGTATCGCCCGCCATGGTGCATGGCGGCCCCTACCCGGCAACAGCCGATGGCAGATCGACCTCGGTCGGGACGCTGGCGATCTACAGGTTCCTGCGGCCGGTTTCGTATCAGGACTTTACGGTGAACCTGCTTCCGACACCGTTGCGTTGATCGATCGGAGCTTGTCAGCGTTCAAACGGCGGAGTCTCCAAGGAGGCCACCGAAGAGATTGGCAAGCTCCCGCACCGGCTGGAAGCAGACATCAGCTTGACTGATGACTCCAGCCGGCGCGGCGGTACCAAGCGAGGATCCTCTTTGGCAAAACCGTCATTTTGCCAGTGACATCGGCATCATTCTCTGCAAGAAAGATTACCGTTGAGAGACAGGGGCGCCCGTTTGCAAGAACGGGCTGAGAAGCACCCTTCGAACCTGAACCGGATAATGCCGGCGGAGGGAGTCGCTCGGGTCGCAGTCTGCTTCATTGCATGATCGTTCCCGCGCCTGCCCCGCCTGAAAGGGGTACTATGGAGAACAAGACACCCGGAGCTCTGTTGACGGAGATGCGCGCCAAGCCGCCGCTCGTGCAGTGCATCACCAATTATGTCGCCATGAACATCGCCGCCAATGTGGTGCTCGCGGCCGGCGCGTCGCCTGCCATGGTTCATGCGGCCGAGGAGGCGGGGGAATTTGCCGCGATTGCCGGGGCTTTGACCGTCAACATCGGCACGCTCTCCCCCCAATGGATCGACGGCATGCATGCGGCGGCAACGGCCGCGAATGGAGGCGGCAAGCCGTGGGTCCTCGATCCGGTCGCCCATTACGCAACGTCCTTCCGCCGCAAGGCGGTTGCCGATCTCCTGGCCCTTCGCCCGACGATCATCCGCGGCAATGCCTCCGAGATCATTGCACTTGCCGGCGGCGAAAGCCGCGGCCAAGGCGTCGACAGCCGTGACCCGGTAGAACAGGCCGAAGCATCTGCGCAGCGGCTGGCCGAACGGCATGGCGCAGTCGTCGCCGTCACCGGTGTCGTGGATTTCGTGACTGATGGCGCACAGGCGCTGCGCATCGAGGGTGGTTCGTCGCTGATGCCGCAGGTGACCGCGCTCGGCTGCTCGTTGACCTGCCTGACCGGCGCCTTCGCGGCCGCCATCCCCGGCGACCCCTTCGCTGCTGCCGTTGCAGCACTTGCCACCTTTGCGGTTGCCGGCGAAGAGGCGGCGAAAAATGCGAGCGGACCCGGCTCTTTCTCCTGGCGCTTCCTCGATGCGCTCGCCGCGCTCGATGGTGCAGCATTGGATGCGAAGGTCAGGATCAGCGCGGCATGAAACGCTTCGATCTCTCCCTCTATCTGGTCCTCGATCCGGATCTCTGCGCCGGCATCGGCATGATCGAGACGGCGCGGCTTGCCGTCGTAGGCGGTGCAACCATTGTGCAGTTGCGCGACAAACACGGCGGAACGGCGCGGATGGTGGAAACCGGCCTTGCGCTGAGAGACGTTTTGAGGGGTACCGGCGCTTTGCTTGTTATCAATGACGATGTGGAAGCTGCCCTCGCGATCGGCGCCGACGGGTTGCATATTGGCCAGGACGATATGGGACCTGCTGCCGCACGCGCGAAAATCGGTCCGAACATGATTCTCGGCCTGTCGGTTGAGACGGAGGCGCTGGCTGCGGCAATCGACCCTGCTGTCGTCGATTACGCCGGCATCGGACCGGTCTTTRCAACACCCACCAAGAGTGACCACAAGCAGCCGATCGGTTTCGACGGGCTGGCGAATCTGGTGAAAGTCGCGCCCGTTCCAACGGTTGCGATTGGCGGCCTGAAGAGCGAGCATGTCGCGTCTGTCTTTGCGGCAGGTGCTGATGGGCTTGCCGTCGTCTCGGCGGTCTGCGGCACCCCGGATCCGATGGCCGCGACACTCCGCATCGCAGAGGAAATCCGAAAGGTCAGCCGATGATCCGCAATGTGCTATCCATCGCCGGTTCCGATCCCTCCGGTGGCGCCGGCATCCAGGCCGATCTCAAAGCCTTCTCCGCTCGCGGCGTCTATGGCATGGCGGCGCTGACGGCATTGACGGCACAGAACACGCAGGGTGTGACCGGCGTGCATCTCGTGCCGCCGCACTTCGTCGCCCAGCAGATCAAGGCGGTCTTTGCCGATGTGCGCGTCGACGCGGTCAAGATCGGCATGATCGCCAATGCCGGCATTGCCGAAGCGGTTGCCGAGGCACTTGCGCCGCATCGCGGCATCCCCATCGTTGTCGATCCCGTCATGATCGCCAAAGGCGGAGCAGCACTTCTCGACCCGCAGGCCGTCGATGCGCTGACGCGGCATCTGCTGCCGCTTGCGACGCTGCTCACCCCCAACCTGCCGGAAGCTGCCGCACTGCTGCACGAAGAGGTTGCCGAAAACCGCGAGCAGATGGCATCACAGGCTGAGCGCCTGCGTGCGCTCGGCCCCGCCGCCGTGCTGGTGAAGGGCGGGCATCTCGACAGCGACGAGAGCCCGGACGTGTTATCGACCGCTTCAGGTCTTCACTGGTTCGAGGCCAAGCGCGTGCCAACGAAGAACACGCATGGCACGGGCTGTACCCTTTCCAGCGCGCTTGCCGCCGAGCTCGCGAAGGGCGCTTTGCCGCAAATGGCCGTGGCAACTGCCAAGACCTATCTTGCGCAAGCGGTCGCTGCCGCAGGCGAATTGATGGTTGGTTCCGGCCATGGGCCTGTGCAGCATTTCCACGCCCTGTGGAAAGACGCCGGCCTCTGAGCCGGATCACAATTCGAGGATTGCAGACGGCCCGGTCAAACCGGGCCGTTTTCTTTTGCCTACCCTGCGTTGAACCAGGCCTGCCCGGTAAAAAGCCTGTTGACAAGGTCGCCCAGATATCCAAAGCTATGACATTAAAAGGGGATAAATTCCGCAATAACGGAATATCTGGAGGAATTCGGGTGTCAGACCTGCTTGTGAGCTTATATTCCACGAAGCTCGCCGAACTGAAAGAAAAAGCCGATGCCGTCGGCATCACAATCCGTCCGGCTTTGCCGCCGGAACTTCACGTCGTCGTCGGCTGGGTGCGCGAGCATTTCAGCGAGAACTGGGCGAGTGAAGTCGCCGTCGCATTTTCCCGCCAGCCCGTCGCCTGTCTTGTCGCCGTCGAGAACGGCAAGCTTCTCGGCGTTGCCTGCTATGACACGACCGCCCGCGGCTTCTTCGGCCCTACCGGCGTCGATCCCGCAGCGCGCGGCAAGGGCATCGGCCTCGCCCTCTTTTCCGCTTGCCTGCAAAACCTGAAGACGCTTGGCCATGCCTATGCCTTCATTGGCGATGCCGGCCCCGTCGATTTCTACGTCAAGACCGCAGGCGCGGTCGAAATTCCCGCCCCCGACAAGGGCATTTACGAAGGCATGCTGCGAAGCCAGCCGAAATGACCATCTGATACCGGAGTTTTTAAATAGTGTCCTCGACCCCGCTCGCTCTCTTCGTCGGCCTTCCCAATCCGACGCTTTCGGACGACGAATTCGCCCTCTTCCGTGAAACCAATCCGCTCGGCCTCTTCGTCGGCCGCCGCAACCTGCGGGATCCGGAACAGGCAAAGATCCTGATTGACCGTTTCCGCGAGGCCGTGGGCCGCAACGATGCGCCCGTCTTCACCGACCAGGAAGGTGGCCGCGTGCAGCATATGGATGCCGGCCCCTGGCCGCTCTTCCGCAGCTTCGGCCAGTTCGCCGAGCTTGCCCGCCATGATCTCGAGCTCGGCAAGCAGGCGCTGCGCCTTTCCACCCAGGCCATGGGCGCGATGATGAGCGAACTCGGCCTGTCGAGCGGCTGCTCGCCCGTTCTCGACCTCGTGTTCGAGACGACGAGCGCTGTCATCGGCGCCCGCTCCTTCGGTTCGGATCCGGATTTCATCGCCGCGCTCGGCCGCGAAGTGGTGGATGGTCTGCTCGAAACCGGCAATATGCCTGTTATGAAGCACATTCCGGGTCATGGCCGCGCGACGCTCGATTCTCACAAGGAGCGTCCTGTCGTGGATGCCTCGCGCGAGACGCTTGTCGCCACCGATTTCAAGCCCTTCGTGGCGCTGAAGGACACGCCCTGGGCGATGGTCGCCCACGTCGTCTACTCCGCTTACGATGCGGAGCTTCCGGCCTCCATCTCGCCGATCATGCATGACGTGATCCGCAACGACATGGGCTATGACGGCGTGCTGATCTCCGACTGCATCTTCATGGAGTCGCTGCAGGGCACCCTGCCGGAACGCGTCGCCCAGGTTCTCGATGCCGGTTTCGACATCGCGCTGCACAGCCATGGCGATGTTAGGGAAAGCGAAGCCGCCGCCAAGGGCGCGCGCCCGCTGACCGAAGCCGCACAGAAGCGTATTGCCGCGGGGAAGGCCCGTCTCGGCACTCTCAAGATCGACTATCGCGCTGCCCAGGCGGAAGTCGAAGCCATGTTTGCAAGCGCACTGGCCTCCTGACCGGCGCCGCCATTTTTCATCGCATAAGAAAAGGGGAATTTGACATGAAGAAATATATCCTGGCGGCCGCGGCCCTGACCATGCTGTCAGGCTCGGCCATGGCGCAGACCATCCTGACGGCCAATATCGAGCCGGCCACGACCTGGGTGCGCAACTTCAACCCGTTCAACCAGACCTCGTCGCGCCAGTCGACCCTCGACTTCATCTACGAGCCGCTGGTCGTCTTCAACCGCTTCGACAGCAACAAGCCGGTCTATCGCCTGGCCGAGAGCTTCAAGCTCTCCGACGACCTTAAGAGCATCGACTTCAAGCTGCGCCCGAACCTGAAGTGGTCGGACGGCAAGCCGCTGACCTCTGCCGATGTCAAGTTCACCTACGACTATCTGAAGAAATTCCCGGCGCTCGACTTCGTCAGCATCTGGAGCTTCATTACCGACGTGCAGGCCGTCGATGCCCAGACGGTGCGCTTCACGCTCGCCAATCCGAGCTCGCTTGCCGCCGAACAGCTGTCGCAGTTGCCGATCGTGCCTGAGCATGTCTGGAAGGACGTTGCCGATCCGGTCACCTACGCCAACGAAACCCCGGTCGGCAGCGGTCCGCTGACGGAAGTGCCGCGCTTCACCGGCCAGACCTACGACCAGTGCCGCAACCCGAACTACTGGKATGCCGAGCATCTGAAGGTCGACTGCATGCGCTTCCCGCAGCTTGCCGATAACAACCAGATCCTGACGGCGACGGCCGACGGCACGCTCGACTGGGGCGTCTCCTTCATTCCCGATATCGACAATGTCTATGTCTCGAAGGATCCGGCGCATTATCACTACTGGTACTCGCCAAGCAGCATGGTTGCTTTCCTGTTCAATCTCGAGACTTCGAACGAGGCCAACAAGAAGGCCTTCAACGACGTGAAGTTCCGCCAGGCGGTCTCCATGGCGCTTGACCGCAAGACGATGATCGATGTCGCCGGCTACGGCTATCCGACGCTGAACGAAGACCCGGGCCTGATGGGCGAGCTCTACAAGAGCTGGGCGGACCCGTCCGTCAAGGCCGACTTCGGCAAGTTCGCCGCCTATGACGCTGATGCCGCCAAGGCACAGCTCGATGCTGCCGGCTATGTCGACAAGGACGGCGACGGCCTGCGCGACAATCCTGACGGTTCGAAAATCTCCTTCTCGATCATCGTTCCGAACTCCTGGACGGACTGGATCGACACGGTCAACATCGCCATCGAAGGCATGCAGGCCGTCGGCATCGACGCCAAGATCGAGACGCCGGAAGAGGCCGTCTGGACCTCCGACCTCATCGACGGCAAGTTCGATGCGGCGATCAACAGCCTGCCGGCATCGGCCTCGCCCTACTATCCTTACAAGCGCGCCTTCAGCGCTTCGGACAAGGGCAAGACGCGCTTCACTGCGCAGCGCTGGTTCAACCCGGAAGTGGAAGATCTGGTCACCCAGTTCACGCACACGGCCGATCTCGACAAGCAGAAGGAAGCGATGAACAAGGCGCAGCGCATCGTTGCCGAAAACATGCCTGTCATCCCGGTCTTCAACAATCCGAACTGGTATCAGTACAACACCAAGCGCTTCACCGGCTGGTCGACCAAGGAAAACCCCTTCGTCAATCCGTCCATCTCGCGTACCAACCCGGCACGTCTTCTGAACCTGCTGGCGCTCGAGCCGGTCAAGTAAGCCATTATTACAAACGGCGGGAGCGGCGCGGCAAGCGCCGCTCCTGTTTTGACGGAGTCCCCATGGCCTTTCTGCTTCGCCGCCTCGCCTTTTACCTGGCGGCCTTCATCGCGGCAGCGACGATCAATTTCTTCCTGCCCCGGCTGATGCCGGGCGATCCCGTGCGCATCATGTTTTCGAGTGCGGGCGCCGAACTGCCGCCGGAAAGCCTGCAGGCGCTGAAGCTCACCTTCGGCTTTGTCGATGGGCCTCTCTGGCAGCAATATCTCACCTATCTCGGCAGCATCTTCACCGGCGACCTCGGCCGGTCGATCAAATATTTCCCGCTGCCGGTCACGTCGGTCCTCGGCCATGCGCTCGTCTGGACCGTCGGCCTGATGGGCACGGCGACGATCATCAGCTTTACGCTCGGCACCTTCCTCGGCATCGTCGCGGCCTGGCGGCGCGGTAGCAAATTCGACGTCATCGTCTCGATCGGCGCGATCTTCGCGACGTCGGTACCGGCCGTCGTCACCTCGCTGATCGTGCTCTTCATTTTCGGCTTTACACTCGGGTGGTTCCCGAACGGCTATGCGGCCGATCCCTCGCTCGATCCGGCCTTCAGCCTGCAATATATCGGCAGTCTGGCCTATCACGGCATCCTGCCGATGATCACGCTCTGCACCGTGCTGGTCGGCGGTTTCACCGTCACCATGCGCAACAACATGATCAACCTGCTTGGCGAGGACTATATCGTCATGGCCCGTGCCAAGGGTCTCTCCGACCGGCATGTGATGCTCTGGTATGCAGCCCGCAACGCGCTGTTGCCGACCGTGTCCAGCCTTGCCATCGCCATCGGCACCATTCTCGGCGGTTCGCTGGTGACGGAGGTCGTCTACAATTACCCCGGCCTCGGCAATATCCTCTACCAGGCGATCCTTGCGCGCGATTACCCCGTCATCCAGGGCCAGCTTCTGATCATGACCGCGACAATGCTGATCGCCAATTTCATCGTCGATGTCAGCTATGTGCTGCTCGATCCGCGACTGAAGGGAGCGTGAGATGAAAACCCTGCTCCGCAATCGCAAGGCGCTGATCGGCCTCGCCATCATCGCCTTCATCATCATCGTGGCGATCGCAGCACCCCTGCTGACGCATTACGACCCCGCCGCCCGGACCGGCCGTCCGCACCAGCCTCCGTCCGCCGAACATATTCTCGGCACGACGCGCATCGGCCAGGATGTCTTTTCCCGGCTGATCTATGGCGCACGCACCTCGCTTGCCGTCGGCTTCGGCGCCGGTCTCTTGATCACCGCTGTCGGCACGGCCCTCGGCATCATCTCCGGCTATCGCGGCGGCAAGATCGACGAGATCATCAGCTTCTTCACCAATATGGTGCTCGTCGTGCCGAACCTGCCGCTGCTGCTGGTGCTGGCGGCCTTCATCGGCCAGGCAAGCCCGCTCGTCATCGCGCTTATCCTCGGCGGCACGTCCTGGGCCTGGGGAGCACGAGTGACCCGCGCCGAAACGCTCTCCGTCAAGCAAAAGGACTACGTCAAATCGGCGGAGATGATGGGCGAGCCACAGTGGCGCATCATGACATTCGAGATCTTCCCGAACGTGATTTCCATCGTCGGCATCAATTTCATCGGTAGCGTCATCTTCGCGATCATCACCGAAGCGACGCTGGAATTCCTCGGTCTCGGYGACCCGCGCGTCGTGTCCTGGGGCACCATGCTTTATAACGCACAGAAGGCTTCGGCGCTGTCGGTCGGCGCCTGGTGGGATATTCTCACACCCTGCTTTGCGCTCGCCTTCCTCGGCATCGGCATGTCGCTGCTGAACTTCGCCGTCGATGAGATCGCCAATCCGCGCCTGCGTACCGGCAATCATCTGAAGCGCTGGTCCCTTCTCATCCGCTCCGGGGAGGGCCGCCTGTGAGCCAGCCGCTGCTTTCGGTCAAAAACCTTACGATCGACTATATCGGCGAGGAAAAGGATTTCCGCGCCGTCGACGATGTCAGTTTCGACGTCGCGCCCGGCGAGGTCTTCGGCCTTGCCGGCGAATCCGGTTGCGGCAAGAGCACGATCGCCTTTGCCATCAGCCGCCTTCACAAGCCGCCGGCGCTGATCCGCAAGGACAGCCAGATCCTGCTTGCCGGCCGCGACGTGCTGGACCTCGACCCGAAGGCGCTTGCCGCCTTCCGCTGGCGCGAAGTCGCCATGGTCTTTCAGAGCGCTATGAATTCGCTGAACCCGGTGCTGCGCATCGAAGACCAGTTCTACGACGTACTGCGCACCCACAAGGGCATGACGAAGGCGCATGCGCGCGAGCGCACTGCCGAAATGCTGCGGCTCGTCGATATCTCGCCGGACCGCATGCGCAACTATCCGCATCAGTTTTCCGGCGGCATGCGCCAGCGCATCGTCATCGCCATCTGCATGGCACTCGATCCAAAGCTCGTCGTAATGGACGAGCCGACAACGGCGCTTGACGTCGTGGTGCAGCGGGAAATCCTGCAGCGCATCAATGAACTCCGCAAGCAATTCGGCTTCTCGGTGCTCTTCATCACCCATGATCTTGGGCTGATGGTGCAGTTCTGCGACCGCATCGGCATTATGCTCCAGGGAAAGCTCGTAGAGCAGAACGACGCCGAGGCGATCTACAAGACGCCGCAGCACGACTACACCAAGAAACTCTGGGCCTCCTTCCCCTCGCTTCACGGAGGCGTGCTGCTATGAGCGATGCCATCCTCGCCCTCGATAAGGTCACGAAGACCTTCGGCCACGGCGATTCCGCCGTTCATGCCGCCCGCGCCATCTCGTTCTCGCTCCATGCCGGCCGTGCGCTGGCGCTGGTCGGCGAATCCGGCAGCGGCAAGACCACCTGCGCCCGTATGGCGATGCGCGAATATCTGCCGACATCAGGTCAGATCCTCTATAAGGGGCGCCCGGTCGAAGGTGCCAAGTCAGACGAAATCGCTCGCTACCGCCGCTCCGTGCAGATGATCTTTCAGGACCCCTTCGCCTCGCTGAACCCGGCCCATACGATCGCCCATCATCTACGGCGGCCGCTGAAGCTGCATCGGCCTGACATCCGTGGCAGCCAGATCGATACGACAGTGCGTGAACTGCTTGAGCGCGTGAAGCTCGATCCGGATCTTGTCGCACCGAAATATCCGCACGAGCTTTCGGGCGGCCAACGCCAGCGCGTCAATATCGCCCGCGCACTTGCGGCCCAGCCGGAAGTGATCGTTGCGGACGAGCCGACCTCGATGCTCGATGTCTCGGTGCGTCTCGGCGTTCTCAATCTCCTGAACGAGATGAAGAAGGAGATGAATCTCGGCCTGCTCTACATCACCCATGATATCGCCACCGCCCGCTATGTGGCGGAGGATATCGCGGTCATGTATTCCGGCCAGATCGTCGAATGGGGCAACACTGCCAAGGTGATCGACAATCCGCTGCATCCCTATACCCGCCTGCTGCTGTCAGCCGTGCCGGACCCGGATGTGCGCTTCGACGATCCACGGATGCGCCTGCAGCCGCAGGAAGTCGAGGATATCCGCCGCCGTTCCGCCGCACCGCAGGAACAGGTGGTGGAACATGAGCCGGACCATTTCGTGCGCGTGGTCTGAGCACGGCTTGCTGGCTTAGACCGTCGCCCTATGCTAGGGGACGGTCCCTTTCAGCGAGACGAAACCGCCATGCTCCCCTGGATCCAGCTCGATTCCGCGACCATTCCCGGCGATGGCGGTGAACTACGGCTGAAGCAGCGCGGTGCTGAGTTTTCCATCATGCTCGGCACCAACGAGCTGATGAACAGCCGCCTCAGCGGCTCTGAAGAAGCGCTTGCCACCCTGTCCTTCGAGCGGATCAAATCGCATCCGAAGCCGAAGATCTTGATTGGCGGGCTTGGCATGGGTTTCACCCTACGGGCTGCCCTTGCGGTCGTGCCGGCGGATGCCGGTGTCGTCGTCGCCGAACTGATCCCGGAAGTCGTTGACTGGGCACGCGGACCGATGGCGGAGGTGTTCAAGGGCTGTCTCGACGATCCGCGCGTATCGATCCATCAGGGCGATGTCGGCGAGGCGATCCGCGCCAGAAAGGCCGGCTATGACGCCATCCTGCTCGACGTCGATAATGGTCCTGACGGCCTGACACGCAAATCCAATGATCGGCTCTACGACTATGCCGGGCTGAAATCCGCCCAAGAGGCGCTGCGCCCCGGCGGCGTGCTAGCCGTCTGGTCCTCCGGGCCGGATGCGTCCTTCACACGACGGCTGAAGGAGAGCGGCTTTGTCGCGGATGCAGTCAATACGCGGGCCAATGGCAAGCGCGGCGGAGCGCGGCACGTCATCTGGCTGGCAGTCAAGCCCGGTCGTTGACGCATATCCCCGGCAATAAAATGCACCTTTATCAGCGAAGGCGACGAAAGCACGCGCAAGAGAGCTTGAGATTGGTGCGGTAATAATCGTATCCCATAGGCCGTGGATCGCGACGACGAGGAGGTCTCGCGGCCGTTCATCGGCCAGCACGCCATACTTCCGCATGCGGAGGCATGACGCGCTGGCCCTCGATTGGATACGGGTATGCGCCTTTCAGACTGCCATAACTTTCACGACTTCCGCCGCCTTGCCAAGCAGCGCCTTCCCGGGCCGATCTTCAACTATATCGACGGCGCGGCGGACGACGAGGTCACCTACAGGCGCAATACCTCATCCTTCGAAAGCTGCGATCTTCTTCCAAGCGTGCTGCGAGGCGTAAGCGAGGTCGACATGTCGGTTACCGTCATGGGCCAGAAGCTCGCCATGCCGGTCTATTGCTCGCCGACGGCGCTGCAGCGGCTTTTCCATCATGAGGGTGAACGGGCAGTCGCCCATGCCGCCGGCAAATTCGGCACGATGTTCGGGGTTTCCTCGCTCGGCACGATCAGCCTGGAGGAAGCGCGAAAGATCAGCAGCGGGCCGCAGGTCTACCAGTTCTATTTCCACCGGGATCGCGGCCTGAATCGCGAAATGATGGCGAGAGCCAAGCAGGCCGGCGTGCAGGTGATGATGCTGACCGTCGACAGCATCACCGGCGGTAACCGCGAGCGCGACAAACGCACCGGCTTTGCCATCCCCTTCAAGCTCAACCTCTCAGGCATGGCGCAGTTCGCCGTAAAACCCGCCTGGGCCATCAACTATTTCACCCATGAGAAATTCCGCCTGCCGCAGCTCGACAGCCATGTGGACATGGGCAGCGGCACTATGTCGATCAGCCGCTATTTTACCGAAATGCTCGACCCCGCCATGAACTGGGACGACGTTGCCGAGATGGTGAAGATCTGGGGCGGGCAATTCTGCCTGAAAGGCATCATGACGGTCGAGGATGCCAAGCGCGCCATCGATATCGGCTGCACCGGTATCGTGCTTTCCAATCACGGCGGGCGTCAACTTGATGGTTCGCGCAGCGGCTTCGACCAGCTCGCGGAAATCGTCGAGGCCGTCGGAGACCGGATCGATGTGATGGTCGATGGTGGCATCCAGCGCGGCACGCATGTGTTGAAGGCTCTCTCGCTTGGCGCCAAGGCGGTCGGCGTCGGCCGCTACTATCTCTTCCCGCTTGCGGCCGCCGGCCAGGCCGGTGTCGAACGCGCGCTGCTGCAGATGCGCACTGAAATCGAGCGCGGCATGAAGCTGATGGGGGCCGCTTCTGTCAGCGACCTCTCGGCTGGAAATCTGCGTTTCCGCGCCGCTTGAGACGAAGGCTTCGCCCATCGAGGGGCGTGGCTTTTCAGGCGCTAACGATCTCCCGGGGCGCAGAAGCACCTGCATCCTTCTGGCGCTCGCGGATGATCGCCGAGGCCTCGCGTGGGTTCGGGGGCAGCACGGCGTTCTTCAGGGCGATCGAATATTCGTGTTGCGGATTGTCGAGCACTGTACGCGCATCGCCGCTCTCCACCACTATCCCCCTGCGCATGATGATGACCCGGTCGGCGATATAGTAGGCGGTCGCCAGATCATGCGTGATGTAGATGACTGACACTTTCAGCGTATCACGCAGTTCGCGGAAGAGATTGACGATCGACATGCGCAGCGATGCATCCACCATCGACACCGGCTCATCGGCGACGATGAGCTTCGGTTCGGGAATGAGGGCGCGGGCGATCGCCACACGCTGCAGCTGCCCGCCAGACAATTCGTGCGAATAGCGTCCGCGGATTTCCGCGAGCGAGAGGCCAACCCGCTGTAGCGATATATCGGCAAGTGCCTCCCTGTCCGCCCGGCTTTTTGCGCCCTTGAAGCGATGAGCGGTGGAGAAAAGATATTCGTCGATGCGCGTCAGCGGATTGAATGCCTCGAACGGGTTCTGGAAGACCGGCTGAACACTCGTCATGAAGGCTTCGCGGGCGCTGCGGCTACGCATGCCGGCAACATCTGCGCCATCGAAACGGATCGTGCCACGGTCAGCCGTCTCGCTGCCGAGGATCATCTTGGCAAGCGTTGATTTGCCTGAACCGGACTCGCCGACGATCGTGAAAATCTCCGGCCGGCCGGTCTCCAGTGCGAAGCTGACCTGGTTCACTGCCGTCATCTTGGCGCGCGAGAAGAAGCCGCCGATCGGGAAGAACTTGCTGACATTGTCAAGCTCGAGAAGATGTTCGCCGCTCATTGGATCTTGTACTCCCCTGCCCTGAAACAGGCCACGCGCCCGCCGCTCGCACTCGGCTGYATGACCGGCACCTCCTTCGAGCATCTCTCGACCGCAATCGGACAGCGCGGGTGAAATCGGCATCCAGACGGCGGGTTCGAGAGCGCCGGCGGTTTGCCCTGCAGGCTCTTTCTGGTCTTCGTGTCGCCGATCCGCGGCAGGCTGCCGATCAGGTGGACCGTATAGGGATGCTGCGGGTTGTCGAAGATCGCCTGGGTCGGCCCTTCTTCGGCCAGCCGCCCGGCATACATGATGGCCAACCGGTCGGTGATGGCGGCATGCACGGACATATCGTGAGTTACGAAGATGACCGAGGACTGCATGCGGGTCTGCACTTCCTTGATCAGCGCCAGGACATCCTGCTGCACCAGCACGTCGAGCGCCGTCGTCGGCTCATCGGCGATGATGAATTCCGGTTCGCAGACGGTTGCAAGCGCAATGGTCAGTCGCTGGCGCATGCCGCCGGAGAGCTGATGTGGGAAGGCTTCGAGCACATGCGGATCGAGATGCAGACGGGCAAGATGCGCCTCTACCCGCTGGCGGAAAGCGGCCGGATCGAGGTTCATGTGGCGGAAGGCGAAATCGTTGAAGGCGTGCTTCACCCGGCGGACCGGATTCAGCACGTTCATCGAGCCCTGCATGATATAGGACAGATGGCGCCAGCGAGCGGCCCGCATTTTCTGCGGTTCGCCATAGACGTCGATCAGCTTTCCATCGAAATTGAAATTGACCGTGCCGCCCACGACCCGCATCGGCGGGCGGATGGCGCCGGCAAGCGTCTTGATGAGCGAGGTCTTGCCGCTCGAGGATTCTCCGGCGATGCCATAGATCTCGTTCTTGCGCACCGTCAGGCTGATGTCGTCGACGGCGCGGATCTCGCGCCGCACGCCGAAATAGTCGTTGACATAGTAGCATTTCAGCCCATCGATCGTCAGTGCGTCCTGGGATTTTTCGACGAGGGTCAAGGGCGCTTTCCTCAATAGGTTCTGCATCGTCTCATGCTCCCATCCGTGCCAGCCGCGAGCGCGGATCGATATATTCGTTGACCGACATGGCGAGCATGAAGAGGCCAAGGAACAGGATCACCACGAAGAGCATCGGGAAGGCGATCCACCACCAGACGCCGGCGACCATGGCGGAATGGGCATTGGCCCAATAGATCATGCCGCCGACCGTCGGCCGGTTGATGTCGGAAAAGCCGAGGATGGAGAGCGTTACCTCCAGACCGATCGCCCAGATGAGGTTATTCATCGTCGTGAAGAAGACGATCGGCATGACATAGGGAAGATGCTCGCGGATGAGGATCTGCGACGTGCGCATGCCCGAAAAAACAGCGTGACGCGTGAATTCGCGATGGCGAAGCGACAGCGCCACCGAACGGATAAGTCGGCTATCATGCGTCCAGCCGAGCAGGGCTGCGACGATCGCCAGCATCGACCAGGTCATCTGGTCGCGCAGCACGAAGACCAGGAGAAGCAGGATCGGAATATTCGGCAATGCGCCGAGCGTATCGTTGATGCCCATGATGATCTGGTCGGTGCGCCCGCCGATGTAACCGGAGACCAGCCCGACGACCAGCGCGATGAGGCGGCTGATGACAGCAACGATGATGCCGAAGAGGAGCGTGTTACGCAGCGATGCGCCGATCTGCCAGAAGACATCCTGCCCGCGCGACGTCGTACCGAACCAGAATTCGGCGGACGGCGGCATGTCGGGGATCACGACGTAGATGGCGTTCTCGTCATAGGGCGAGAAGAAGGAGGCGACGATCAACCCGACGATGATCAGGATCAGGATCGTCCCGAACAGGAATTCCTTGTTATAGCGGAGCAGGTCTCTGAGGATCTTGAACATCGCGGTTATCCCAGTTTCACGCGCGGATCGATCAGCGGGTAGATGATGTCGATCACGAAGACGGCCGAAGCGACGGCGATGATGGCAATGGTCGTCACACCGAGCACAAGGCTGTAATCGCCGGAATAGATGCCCGAGATCAAAAGCTTGCCGATGCCGGGATAGTTGAAGACGAATTCGACGATGACGGCACCACCGAAGACATTACCGAGGCTGAGCGCCAAGCCGGTGACCTGGGGAAGCATGGCGTTGCGCGCCACATATTGCGAAAAGATACTGCGCGAACGCACCCCGCCGAGTTCGGCATAGACCACATGGTCATCGGTGACGATGTTGGAAACCAGCGAGCGCATGGAAATAAACCAGCCGCCGATACCGACGAGCACCAGCGTCAGCGCCGGCAGGATGCCGTGTTCGATGACCGATCCGATGAAAGCCAGGCTGAAGCCGGGCGCAAGGTTGACCTGGGCGCCGTCGCTGATCGGCAGGATCGGCCAGATGAAACCGAAGAGAATGACCAGGCTGAGGCCGATGATGTAGGTCGGGATCGGCTGCAGCGCCATGATCACGATGCCGGCGAACTTGAGTAGCCGGCTGTTGCGGAAATAGCCGGCGAGCGCGCCGAGCAGATTGCCGATGATCCAGGCGATGATCGTTGCGAGCGACAACAGCCCGACGGTCCAGGGCAAGGCGCGGCCGATGACGGTCATGACAGGCGTCGGGAAAGAGGACAGCGAGGGGCCGAAATCGCCCGTCAGCACCCGCCCCCAGAACGTGAAATACTGGTCGAGGAGAGGACCGCCGGTTCCATAGAGTTCCCGCAGCGACTCGCGCAGGATTTCGACCGCCTTCGGATCGGTCGAGCCGAAGCTCGTCAGCAGAGACACGGTCTGTTCCACAGGATCGACCGGCGAGAAATGCGCGATCAGGAACGCGAGCGTGATGCCGGTGCCGACGACAAATAGGAACTGCAGGAAACGCTTGCCCGCATAGATCAGAAAGCCATTCATGGCATCCACCCTCCAATAGCAGAAGGGGAGCGGCCGGCAGCCCGGCCACGCCCCATATCGACGCGATCAGTTCTTGGGAGCGTCCGGATTGGCCTTCAGGCCGACAACCATATAGCGGATGTTCGACCAGTTCGGACCCGAGGCGGAATAGGGGTTCTCAGCGCTCGGATAATTGGTCCAGTAGGTTGTGTCGAACGGCGCGAACTTGTTGTAGGCCATCAGCGGGATCATCGGCATCTCTTCGACAGCGAGCTTCAGGAAGTCCTGGCCGACCTTCGTGACATCAGGAGAATCGAAGGCGATCGACCGGTTTTTCGCGATCAGCTGGTCGAGGCGCGGATCCTGCCAGCGCTGCAGGTTTCGCGGCGGCTGAATCTGGCCGACCGGCTTGATGAACTCCGAATGGTAGCTGTCCAGGAAGAAGGACAGATCCGGATGGCCTCCCCAGGTTTCGATGCTCCAGTAGATCGCCGTTTCGAAATCGCCGGTGCTCAGACGCTGGCCGTTCGTCGGGCCGGCGACGTCCACCTTCGTGGCGATGCCGTTCTGGCTCCATTGCTGGGCGATGACCGTGCCGGCACGGGCAAGGGTCGGAATGGCGTCACCCTCCACCTGCAGGCGGATCGTGAACGGCGTGCCGTCAGGCTTCATCCATTGCTTGCCATTCTTCTTGAAACCGGCTTTCTGCAACAGTTCGGTCGCGGCCTGGACATCCTGTTTCCACCAGCCGAAGCCGAAGGTGCGCTGCAGCTGTTTCGGATCGGTCGGAATCTGGTCGCCCCACTGGCCGCGGACCATTGTGGCGATTTGCGCGGAGATGTTGGGATCATAAGGCTTGATCTTGCGGCTGCCGGTATCAAGCTCGAAATTGGTGAGCCAGTCCTGCATCGGCGCATAATAATCGTCCGGCGCCGAGCCGGTCGGCGGTGTGGCAAGGGCCGCAAGATTGGCGGCCCCGCGATAGGAGCCGAGCGCCACGGCGCGGATATCGATCATCAGCGCCAGTGCCCAGCGGACATCCTTGTTGTCGTAGGGCGCCTTCTTCGTGTTGAAGAGCACCGACGGCAGGGTCGGATCGGGATGGGCAAAGGGGAAGCCCTTCAGCCAGGAGGCGACGCTCTTGCTGTCGCGCATCATGGCGAACATTCCCTCTGGCGCCATGTCATTGATCACATCGAGGTTGTGATTGCGCTGCTCGATGACGCGAGCCTCTGGATTTCCGGCAGCACGATAGACGACATATTTGACCTGCGGCGGCTCCTTGGCGGCCATGCCGATCGAACTGCGCTGCCAGTCGTCACGCAATTTCCAGATGGTCCAGTTGCCACCCTTGTCATAGCTCTGCAGCACGTAGGCGCCGAGCGAGACCGGCGGGTTGTTCTTGAATGCCAAGGGGTCGCCCGCTTTTTCGAAGACGTGCTTGGGCATGATCCAGGCGGCGTTCCAGCGCACAGTAAACAGTGTGTGGAAGCGAGAATTGGGTTTCTTCAGATGGAAGACGACCGTCTGGGGATCGGGATTCTCGATGCTGGCGACGTTAACGGTGAAAGGGGCGCTCCAGGACATGCCCGGATGGTCGATCTGCGTCTGGACAGTATAGACCACATCGTCACTGGTGAATTCGACGCCATCGCTCCAGTAGATGCCCTTGCGCAGCTTCACGGTCATCTGCGTGAAATCGGCATTATAAGCAGGAGGCTCCGTCGCCAGCGCATTCTGCCAGGCATCCGGACCACCTTCGGGATTGATGAACCACAGCGTATCGGTCGTCAGTTGCTGCAGGCCGTTGAGATTGGCCGCACCACCGCCGCCCGGTGCCCAGACGTTGAACCAGTCTGCATTCTGTTGCGGCGTGCCCTGAATGATCAGCGTTTCATTGCGCGGAATGCCGGCAATGAAATCCTGCGCGTAGGCAGGGAGGGCGGCGAGAGACAATAGGGCAATCACTGCAAATCTAGGGAACTTCATCGGACGCTCCTCCTCCTCGGCCCGCATGGGCGGGCGCTTCCCGTAATCCGTTATCGATCGCGTTCCGGCAAAAGCGCCTGCATAGGGATCTGATGACCCGTATGACTCCTCCAAACGCTTAGCCTCGCTGCAGCATTTATCGACAATTTTTCACCAAACGGCAACAGGTAATTTTAAAAATGCCCAAAACTCTTGGTATTCCGGGCATTTTCTAACTCTAATACAAGTGTGACTTTTTATATTATTGACAAAATGGTCATTTCGCATAGCTTTTGCGACGAGCGCGGCGCCCTCCCAAGACAGCCGCACCTCATCACCATATCGGTCGGCTGGCCCTCGGGGGGAGGCTGAGGCATGACCGTTCAAGAGGAAAAGACGATGACGAGTTCCTATGACGTGACCATCAACGTTCACGCCGGAAGGCCGACCGGGCCTTATAAGCCGCTGTGGAACTGGTTCGGTTACGACGAGCCGAACTACACCTATTCTCCACACGGCAAAAAGCTCCTGAAGGAGTTGACGGAGCTCAGCCCCGTCGCACCACGCATTCGCGCCCATAATCTATTGACGAGCGGCGACGGTAAGCCGGCCCTGAAATGGGGCTCGACCAATGCTTACACAGAGGATGCGAACGGCAATCCGGTCTATGACTGGACGATCATCGACCAGATCTTCGACACCTATGTCGAGGCCGGCAACATACCGCTGATCCAGATCGGCTTCACGCCGGAAGCGCTTTCCAATTTCGACGGCCCCTACAAGCATGATTGGGAGCCGGCCGACAAATATGCGACGATCACCACCGGCTGGACCGCGCCGCCCAAGGACCTGAAAAAGTGGGGCGACCTGATCGAGGCTTGGGCACGGCATCTTGCCGACCGCTACGGCGAAGACGTCGTCTCTTCCTGGCCCTGGGAAGTCTGGAACGAGCCCGACGGCCATTACTGGACCGGTACGATCCCGGAATTCTGCGCCATGTATGACGCAAGCGCGCGCGCCGTGAAGCGCGCCCTGCCGAAGGCGCGCGTCGGTGGCCCGCACACCTGTGGTGCCTTTGCCAATGAGAAGGCGCAGACTTTCCTGCGCGCCTTCCTGCGCCACGTCGTCGAGAACAAGCCGCCGCTCGATTTCATCGCTTTCCACGCCAAGGGAAATCCGGTCATCTACGACGGCCACGTGCGCATGGGCCTGCACAAGCAGTTGCGCGATATCGAAACCAACCTCGCCATCATCAACGAATTCCCCGAACTGCGGCACTTGCCTGTCGTCATCGGCGAATCCGATCCGGAGGGATGCGCGGCCTGCTCGGCCCGCGTGCACCCGCAAAACGGCTATCGCAACGGCCCGCTTTACGGCGTCTATGTCGTCGAAAGCATGATTCGTACCTACGAATTGTCTCGCCGCGCCAATATCGAAATCGAGGGCGCCGTCACCTGGGCCTTCCTCTTCGACGACCAGCCCTATTTCGACGGCTTCCGGGATCTGGCGACCAACGGCGTCGACAAGGCGGTGCTGAACGGCTTCCGCATGCTCGGCAAGCTCGACGGGCAATGGCTGGAATCAGACAGCGACTATCGCCGCGATATCGAGGACATCATGAGCCACGGCGTTCGCGACAAGCCCGACGTCAATGTCGTGGCGACCCGTGACGACAAGGGCGTCTCGGTTCTCGTCTGGCACTATCATGACGATGACGAGGCAGGCCCCGCTGCCGAGGTCAGCCTTTCGATCGATGGCTGGGGCAATCGTCCGGCTGCGCTCAAGCACTTCCGCATGGACGAACAGCACTCCAACTCCTTCCGTATCTGGAAGGAAATGGGCAAGCCGCAAGACATCGAGAGCACGGACTACAGCAAGCTCGAAGCCTCCGGCAAGCTCGCAGAGATCGACGACAAGGCATCGGTCTCCGTCACGGACGGCAAGATCGATCTGCATTTCTCCCTACCGCGTCAAGGCGTGTCTCTCCTACGCCTGGACTGGTGAGACGGCAGGCCAGAGGGAGCGCAATCCTCCAAATTGCGCTCCCTGATTCCCCCAGAAGATCAGGCTCGCGGTCCTTCCTTTCTCGATCGCGCGCCGCCGCAACAAACCACTGTTGGAGACATCAGCCGTCTGCCAGTGGCATTTCGCTCTGCGCCGAATGCAACCAACCTCCCGGCACGTTGTAGTGCCGCGCACCCGCAAACCCGCCTATCGCAACACCACCGGCAATGCTCCGCTGATGGCCAGGGCCGCGCGCGCCGTTGCCATAATCCACAGTTCACATCAACCGGAGACCTTTCACCACAAACAGGTTTACACTCCATAATTAACATGTTAGTCATCCCGTACTGACATGAAGGAGATCAATTGGTGACGGGGTTTGGTTTGTCGGTCGCATTGGCGACGCCTTTCGAGAGCAGCGGTGCGATTGCAGCTGAGGTCATGCTCGCTCAGGCAAAGCGGAGCCTGGATTCAGGCTGCGCCAGCGTCACGCTGTTCGGAACGACCGGCGAAGGGGCCTCGATCGGCACCCAGGAACGGGAACGGATTCTCGACGCATTTCTCGCCGACGGTATCCAGCCCTCCCAGATTGTCGTTGGCGTCCTCGTCGACGCGGCTGAAGATGCCGCCCAGCAGATCTCGCAGGCGCTCTTGAAGGGTGTACGCAACATCCTGCTGGCGCCGCCCTCCTATTTCAAGAATGTGAGCGACGACGGCCTGTTTGCCTGGTTTGCCGATGTGTTCGCGCGGGTGGGAAGCAAGGCGCGTGACGTCCTCGTCTACAATATTCCGTCGGTGACGATGGTGGCCTTGAGTATCGATCTGATCGGACGCCTGCGAACCGCGTTTCCTTCGGTCGTCACCGGTGTCAAGGACTCCTCCGGCGACTGGCCCTATACGGAAACGCTTTTGGGCAAACATGGCGACCTCATCATCCTGATCGGCGACGAACGGCATCTTGCCAAAGGCGTGCGCATGGGCGGCCAGGGTGCGATTTCGGGCATGGCGAATTTCGCCCCTGATGAAGTACGGTCGATGGCTGTCGACGGCAATGACGATCCGCGCGTCGAACGCTTCGTATCGGAGCTTCTGAAGCATCCCGTCACGCCGGCTGTAAAAGTCATGGTGTCGAAGATGACGGGCGATGATACTTGGCTTGCCGTTCGCCCGCCTTTGACGTCAATCTCCGCCGACGGCAGGCGCGAGCTTGCTCTTGCCTTTGATGGACTTTTCCGCACAAAGGCAGCATAGCGGTCATGTACGAGGAGAGCCCGATGGATGGAGCTGACGAGCAGCCGACGCTGAGAGAAAAAGCTTATGAGAGCTTTACCCGGCATCTGCTGGCGCGTGACGTCCGTCCTGGGCAATTCGTCTCCCAGCGCAGGCTCGTCGAGTTGACCGGCTTGACGCTCGGCGCAATCCGCGAGCTTATTCCACGCCTTGAAGCGGAAGGGCTCATCAAGACCGTGCCGCAACGCGGCCTGCAGATTGCCCATATCGATCTCAATCTCATCCGTGAAGCCTTTCAGCTCCGGCTTTTTCTCGAAAAGGAGGCCGTTGCGATCTTTACGCAAACGGCCAGTGACGAGACGATTGGCGGAATGCTGAGCGAGCATCGCGAGATCATGTCGGCAATCGAAGGCGGCAATCATTCGCATGATCTGGAGGTTCGCGCCCAGGCGGTCGACTGGGGCATGCATGACGCCTTTATCGATGCGTTGGGCAATACCATCATTTCCAACGCCTATCGCGTCAATTCGATCAAGATGCGCCTGATCAGCCAGGAACGCTTCCGCATCGACGGCCGCGTCGGTCCCGTCATGGGAGAGCACCTTCGTGTGCTTGAGGCGATTGAACAGAGAAATGCGGGAGAGGCCGTTGATGCCCTTGCCGCCCATATCAATCACGCACGAAGTCGTGCGCTGAGACTATAGACTGACGCCTGCGGTGAGGAGATCGCGGGCCACACAAGAGGAGGAGAGCAGCATGCCATCGTCATTCATTCATCCGACACGTCGCCACTTTCTGGCGGGATCGGCGGCCATCGGTGCTGCCGGGCTTCTCGGCATCAAGCCCGCCTCTGYGGCTGTGGACTGGAAGCGTTTTGCCGGAACAACCCTTGAGGTCAACCTCGTCAAGAGCCCGCGCAGCGAAACGATCCTGAAGTATCTCAGCGAATTCGAAGCGTTGACGGGCATCAAGGTCAATGCCGAAGCAACACCCGAACAGCAGCAGCGCCAGAAGACCACGATCGAACTGAGCTCGGGCAAGCCGAGCTTCGACGTCGTGCATCTCAGCTATCACGTCCAGAAGCGGCAGTTTGAAAAAGGCGGCTGGCTTGCCGATATCAGCGGCTTCGTCAAGGATCCCTCGCTGACCGACCCGTCGCTGGTCGAGAGCGATTTTGCTGAAGCCGGCCTGCAGTTCGCCAAGGATTCGCAGGGTGTCCTGCGCTCCCTTCCCTTCTCGGTGGATTACTGGATCGTCTATTGGAACAAGGAACTGTTCGAAAAGAAGGGCCTTTCCTACCCTTCGACCTTCGACGAAATGGCCAGCGCCGCCGAAGCTCTGACCGACAAGTCCTCCAACACCTACGGCTTCGTTGCCCGCGGCCTCAAGAATGCCAATGTGCCCGTCTGGACGACGCTGCTGCTTGGCTACGGCTCAACGCCGCTTGGACCTGATGGAAAGCTGCGCACGACATCTGACGAGGCCGTCCAGGCAGCGACAATGTATCAGCGGCTGATGACGAAGGCGGCACCCGTCGGCGTTTCGGGTTTCAACTGGGCAGAAGCGCAGTCGGCCTTCCTGCAGGGCAAGGTCGGCATGTGGCTGGACGGCGTCGGCTTTGCTCCGCCGATCGAAAACCCCGAAAAGTCCCGCGTGGTCGGCAAGGTCGGTTACGGTGTCATGCCGAAGGGACCGAAGGCCCAGGCCGCTGCAACGACGGGTGACGGTATTGGCGTCACCGCGGCCAGCAAAAACAAGGAAGCAGCCTATCTGTTCTGCCAGTGGGTCGTTTCCCACGAAATGGGTGCACGCCTTCTGCAGGCTGGTGCGGGTGTTCCGTTCCGTAACTCGATTCTCGAAGATCAGAAGGTTCGCGAAGGCGTCACCATGCCGAGCGCCTGGGTCGATGCGGTCGTGGGCTCAGCAAAGGTTTCGCAGCTCGCCCTGCCGGTCATCATTCCGGTCACCGAGTTCCGCGACATCTACGGCGTCGGCCTGACCAACATGATCAGCGGCGCCGATCCGGCAGCAGAACTGAAAAGCGCAACGGCGCAGTTCGAACCCGTATTGGCCCGAAGCGAGGGATAATGGCGTCCGTAAGCATGGAAACCACGCGGTCGAAAGGCACCGTAAATGGCCGGAGCAAGCCTGGCAGGCTTGCTCCGAACTACTGGCCCTTCGTTGTCCCGGCACTCGTCGTCATTGCCGCGGTCATCGTCTTCCCGTGGGTGTTCACGCTCTGGATGAGCGTGAACAGCTGGACGCTGGGCCAGTCGGTGGTTTTCGCGGGGCTGGACAATTACAGCCGGCTGCTGGTGGACATGCGCTTCTGGGAATCGCTGTGGCACACCACGCTCTATACGCTGCTTGCGGTCGTCGCCCCGCTGTTTCTGGGTACACTGGCAGCCCTGATTTTCGACGCGCAGTTTCCGTTCCGCGGATTGCTGCGCGGCATTTTCGTCATGCCGATGATGGCGACACCCGTTGCCATCGCGCTGGTCTGGACCATGATGTTCCACCCGCAGCTCGGCGTGCTCAACTACCTGCTCTCCCTGATCGGAATCGGGGCCCAGGAATGGATCTACAATCAGATCAGCGTGATTCCTTCGCTCGTGCTGGTCGAAACCTGGCAATGGACGCCGCTGATCATGCTCATCGTGCTTGGAGGGCTCGCTGCCGTTCCGCGCGAACCCTATGAAAGTGCCGAGATCGACGGGGCAAATGCGTGGCAGAAGTTCCGCTATCTGACACTGCCGATGATAGCGCCCTTCCTGATGATCGCCGTCATCATCAGAAGCATCGATGCGGTCAAGAGCTTCGACATCATCTATGCGATGACGCAGGGCGGTCCCGGCACGGCCTCCGAGACGATCAACATCTATCTCTATAATACGGCCYTTTCCTATTACGACATCGGCTACGGGTCGGCGATGGCGGTCGTGTTCTTCATTATCATCGTCGCGCTTTCCTTCGTGCTGATGATAGTCCGGCAGCGCGCCAACTGGTCCGACACGGAGTCACGCTGATGAAACGCAAGACGATCGACCGCATCGGGCTGCTGTTTGTCGCCCTTGTCATGGTCTCGCCGGTCATCCTGTTTTTCCTCTGGATGATTTCGCTGTCGCTGAAATACGAAATCGACAACGGCGCCTACCCGCCGATATTCATCCCCGAGCGTTTTGCCTGGACGAATTACCTGAAGGTTTTCGAGGAGAACAATTTCTTCCTCTATTTCTGGAATTCCGTGTTGGTGACCGGTGGTGCGACTTTGCTTGCTCTGCTTATCGGCGTGCCCGCCGGCTATGGAATTGCGCGCCTGAAAGCGGAGCGGTCGGCGATGGTCATCATGATCGCCCGCATGACGCCTGGCCTGTCCTTCCTGATACCGCTTTTCCTGCTGTTCCAGTGGCTCAACCTTCTCGGCACGCTCTGGCCACAGATCATCATCCATCTCGTCGTGACGGTGCCGATCGTCGTCTGGATCATGATCGGCTATTTCGAGACGACACCGATGGAACTGGAGGAGGCAGCCAGCATCGATGGGGCGACATCCTGGCAGGTTTTCCGTCTGGTGGCGCTGCCGATTGCCAGGCCCGGCATCGTCGTCGCCTTCATCCTGTCGGTCATTTTCTCCTGGAACAACTTCGTGTTCGGCATTGTGCTTGCGAGCCGCGAAACCAGAACCCTGCCCGTCGCGGTCTACAACATGCTGTCATTCGAGCAGGTCAGTTGGGGGCCGCTTGCCGCGGCCGCGCTGATCGTCACGCTACCCGTGCTGGTGCTGACGATGTTTGCGCAAAAGCAGATCGTCGCAGGCCTGACGGCGGGCGCCGTTAAGGGCGGCTGAACCAAGCACCGAAAGGGACAATCAACATGGCTAATGTGAACATTCGAAACGTCCAGAAGCGCTTCGGTGCCGTCAACGTCATCCGGGACATCAGCGTCGACATCGCCGATGGGGAGTTCGTCGTTCTCGTCGGCCCGTCCGGCTGCGGCAAGTCTACCCTGCTGCGCATGATCGCCGGGCTCGAAGAGATGAGCGACGGAGAAATCCGGATCGGCGTCCGGGCCGTCAGCAATCTGCGGGCGCGAGACCGGGATATTGCGATGGTCTTCCAGAACTATGCGCTCTACCCGCATCTCAGCGTCGCCGACAATATGGGCTTTGCCCTGAAGCTGAAGAAGACGGATGCGTCGGAAATTTCTCAGCGGGTCAACAAGGCCGCAGGCATCCTCGGCCTCGAAAAGCTGCTCGATCGCTATCCGAAACAGCTCTCGGGCGGCCAGCGCCAGCGCGTCGCCATGGGCCGCGCACTGGTGCGCGATCCGCAGGTCTTCCTTTTCGACGAGCCGCTTTCCAATCTCGACGCCAAGCTGCGCGTGCAGATGCGTGCCGAAATCAAATCCTTGCATCAGCGCATCAAGACAACGACGATCTACGTCACCCACGACCAGATCGAAGCCATGACGATGGCCGACAAGATCGTCGTGCTGCATGACGGCGTGATCGAGCAGGTCGGAGCTCCGCTTGAGCTTTACGATCGGCCAGCCAACCTCTTCGTTGCCGGTTTCATCGGCTCACCGTCGATGAATTTCATCGATGGCAGGATCGAAGAGGGTGTTTTCCGGACGGAGAAAGGCCTGACCTTGCCATTGCCTGATAGTATCAAGAGTGCGCCGCCTGCCGGCCAGTTGATCTATGGTATCCGCCCGGAGCATATTCGCGCCAGCCAGGGCGGGATTGCCGGTCGCGCCGAGATCGTCGAAGGAACGGGATCGGAAATCTTTGCCAAGCTGGATTGCGGCGGCGAACAGATTTCTTGCCTCTTCCGCGAACGTTTGGCGATCAATTACGGCGACACCGTCTCCATCTCGATCGATCCGGCAAGCGTCCATCTCTTCGACAAGTCGACTGGTCGGCGCGTTTGAACCCGATCGCTCCTGGTATGGGCAGCAAGCCGCGCCACGTCCTGTGCGTCGGGGCGGCCGTCCTGGATACGTTGTTTCGGGTCAGGACAATTCCGCAGACGCCCGGCAAGGTCCTGCCCTACGAGATGCTGCAGGTGGCTGAGGGAATGGCTTCCAGTGCGGCCTTTGCCGTCRTGCGCCTCGGYGGCATGGCAAGTCTCTGGAGCGCCGTCGGCGACGATCAGGCCGGGCAGCAGATCCTGTCGGAACTGGAGCAAGCGGGCATTGATGTCCGCGGCATCGTCCAGGCTCCCGGTGCCCGCTCAGCCGTTTCGACAATCCTCATCGACGATAACGGAGAGCGCCTGATCGTCCCCTTTTACGACCCGCGCCTGCATGAAGATGTAAGGGACGTAACGGCCGACGATCTCGCCGCATTCGATGCCGTGCTGGTGGATGTCCGTTGGCCCGCTTTCGCCCTCAAGGTCCTGTGCACCGCCAGGCAGGCGGGCAAGCCTGCGATCCTTGACGGCGATGTCGCCCCGCCTGAGGTCATCGACATGCTGGCGAGACAGGCGGATCATATCATCTTTTCCGAGCCTGCAGCCCACAGCCTTTCAGGGATCAGTGATCCTGCCGCCATGATCCCGCTTCTGAAGCTGCGTTATCCGCAGGCATTGGTCGTCGTTACTGCCGGCGAGCGCGGCAGCTACTGGTGGGACGAACAAGCAGCCTGCGTCGCCCATATGCCTGCGTTTCGCGTCAAGACCGTCGACACGCTTGCGGCCGGAGACATCTTCCACGGCACCTATGCGCTGGCGATTGCCGAAGGACTATCGATCGACAGTGCCATTCAAATGGCTTCGGCCGCCGCCGCATTGAAATGCAGTGTCTTTGGTGGACGGCTGGGCGCGCCCGACCGGGCTGGTGTTGCGGCCTTGTTGCGGCACGCTGGTTTCACGGAAACAGCTGACGCCTAGCGCCTGCGGGCAAACGAGATAAACCTCAGTCTTGGCTCACATAGGCGAGGTAGCGCTTCTTGCTCGGCTGCAGGTGATCGACACAGAGCTGCGCCAGAACCCAGTTGTCCCTGCCCTTCAGCATCTCGATCATCAGCCGGTGATGTTCATGCGAGATCTGCAGCGATTCCTTGCTCGACATGGAATTGGCGCGCACCGGCAGGCTGAGGCGCATATAGAGCTCGATCGACTGCACGAGATGTGAATTGCCGCAGGCGCCGAAGAGCGTCAGGTGAAACCTGTCATTCGTCTCGTGCACACCGCGCAGATAGCCGGATTCGACGTATCGGCCATGCTCTTCGTGCAAGACCGTCAATTCAGAGATCAACTCGTCAGGCGCCGGCAGCGGAATCCAGAGTGCCGCCTGCCGCTGCAGCAATTCGCGCACGTCATAGATCTCCTGCACCTGCCTTGATGTCAGCGAACGCACGGTGGCGCCCTTGTTGCGCTCGCGTACGACGATGCCCATCGTCTCCAGCTGGACGATCGCCTGGCGCGCGAAGTGTCGCGTCACATGGAAGCGCGCAAGCAGCGTGTCCTCCGTCAGGCGGGTGCCGGGGGCCAGCCGTCCGAAGATAATGTCCTCTTCAAGTGCGCGCACGATGCTCAGATCGTCGTGCTCGATCTCGTCTTCACGGCTTTCATTGAGCGTCTGCATCAACAAGTTCTCCGGCAATGCGCCATCTTATCGCGGTTTGCGTTCGGGGTCGAACCGGCTCTGCCGATAGATGTCTTCGACGAGCGCCAGCGTCTTCAGATTATCGTCAGGCACCGTCTCCATCGCCGCACGGCCCTCCAGCCCGTCGAGGAAATGCGCAATCGTTGCGTCGTAAGCGCCCTGATAGACGGCATCCGCATCGAACTCCTCCACGCGCCGCATATGACCTTTTGCAGAAAGACGACTTCCATCCAGTTCCAGCGTTGCCTGCGTGCCGGATATCCGCAGATGGTCGCGCGGTGCCGGCGGCGCGCCGTGCACTGCCAGATTGGCGTTTACCGTGACGATCACCCCGTCGTCCAGACGGCGCAGGACGACAGCGGCGACATCTTCGGCAATAATGTCGTCATTGCTGCGCTCGAGCCTTGCGGCGACCACTTCCATTTCGCCCAGCAGGTAGCGAAGCGCATCCAGATGATGAATCATCACTTCCATGACCAGCAGACGCTGCTGCCTGCGGAAAAACGGCTGGCGTATAAGGGCAGGCCTGTTCCCGTCGGCGTCGGCAATCATGCCGCTCGAGAAGAATTCAAACTGAACCTGCCTGATATTGCCGGCCAGGCCTTCATCCAGCCAAGCCTTTAGCCGGCGGTAATAGGCGCGAAACCGCCAGTTCTCGTGCACCATCAGACGGATGGAAGATGGCAGGCCTGCAACGAGGGCGACCGCTTGATCATAGTCGGGCGCGAGCGGTTTTTGGCAGAGGATATCGATGCCCTTTGCCGCTGCCAGTCGCACGAGATCCACATGCGCCTCGCGCGGGGCGCAGATATCGACGGCGTCGAGCGCTTCTTCCGCCAGCATAGCCTCTGCGCTCGCGTAATTGCGAGCAATGCCGAACTTGCCGCTTTTGGCCGCGCGGGCTTGCCCAGAGGGATCGGCGATCGCCACGATCTCCGCACGAGCCGACTGCTTTGCCCACGCAGGCAGGTGATAGTCGCTGACCCAACCAGCCCCGATGACTCCTACCCGCCTTCGTTTTACATCCACGACAAACCACTCCCGTTCCATTTTATCGATAATTTAGCCTTCATCTCCCAGAAAGCCAATGCACACAATGAAGGAAAAACTGTAAATACCTCGAATTATCTTGAGTTTTCTCAATTAAATTCCATGACGAGAGCAACAGGCGCAGCCGCAACCATATCTTCTTTATTGACAATCTCGCATATCGCTTTAGGCTTGGCCTCGACTTAAGGGATGAGGGAGGAACAATTGTCGAGCGGTCTTCGTCGCAAGCTGACGAGTTACGGCGATCAGGGTTTTTCCCTTTTCCTGCGAAAGGCTTTTATCAAAGCCATGGGCTATTCGGACGATGCTCTGGATCGCCCGATCGTTGGCATTGCCAATACCTACAGCGATTTCAACCCGTGCCACGGCAATGTCCCACAGCTCATCGAGGCTGCCAAGCGCGGTGTCATGCTGGCGGGTGCCATGCCGATGGTCTTTCCGACCATATCCATCCATGAGAGCTTTGCCTCGCCGACCTCGATGTATCTGCGCAACCTGATGGCGATGGAGACAGAGGAAATGATCCGTGCCCAGCCGATGGATGCGGTGATCCTCATCGGCGGCTGCGACAAGACCCTGCCGGCTCAGATCATGGCGGCCGCCAGCAGCGAGATCCCGGCGATCTTCCTACCGACCGGGCCTATGGCTGTCGGTCATCACAAGGGCGAACGGCTTGGCGCCTGTACCGATTGCCGCCGCTTCTGGGGACGTTTTCGTGCCGGCGAAATCGATGAGGCCGAGATTACGGACGTCAACAACAAGCTCGCCAGTTCCGTCGGCACCTGCACGGTGATGGGAACGGCAAGCACGATGGCCAACCTGACAGAAGTAATGGGTCTTTGCGTGCCGCGGGCGGGATCGGCGCCAGCGGCTGAATCCGAACGTGTGCGCCTCGCCGAGGAGACCGGACGCGTCGCCGCCGGCCTGGCAACCGATTCGGATGCGCCCCTTGTGCGCGATATCCTGACACCTGCGGCGATCCGTAACGGTCTCGTCGCGCTGCAGGCGATGGGTGGCTCCACCAATGCCGTCGTCCACCTCGCCGCCATCACTGGCCGGCTCGGCCAACGTCTCGATATGGCCGAGCTTGACAGGCTCGGCAAGATCATCCCGCTGCTGGTCGATCTTCAGCCCTCCGGCCAGCATTATATGGAACAATTCCACGAGGCCGGCGGCGTGCAGGCGCTGCTGAAGGCCGTGCGCCACGAGATCGACGGCAATCAGCGGACGGTCTATGGAAAAACAATCGGCGAGGTGATCGATAGCGCCCCCGACGAGCCGGGTCAGACCATCATCCGCACGGTAGAAAAGCCACTGAAACCCATCGGCACGATTGCCGTTTTGTCCGGTAACCTCGCCCCCCGCGGCGCAGTCATCAAACAATCGGCCGCATCAAAGGACCTGCTGCAGCATGAGGGGCGGGCTGTTGTCTTCGATTCCGTCGAGGACATGACTTTGAGGATCGATAGCGAAGAGCTGGACGTGAGGGCCGATGATGTTCTCGTGCTGCGCAACGCCGGTCCCAAGGGAGCGCCGGGCATGCCGGAGGCCGGCTATCTGCCGATCCCGCGCAAGCTCGCGCGGCAGGGTATTAAGGATATGGTGCGCATCTCCGATGCCCGAATGAGCGGCACTGCCTTCGGCACCATCGTGTTGCATATCGCACCGGAGGCCGCCGCCGGCGGACCGCTGGCAATCGTCAGGACGGGCGACCGCATCCGCCTGGACGTCGCTGAACGGCGAATAGACCTTGTCATCGACCAGGCCGAATTCGACCGGCGCATGGCAGAACTCGGCGACGTATCCAGAGCCGAACCACCGCGCGGCTATGCGAAGCTTTACCATACCCGCGTGCTGCAGGCCGACGAAGGCGTGGATTTCGATTTCCTCCAGCATGAGGAGTTTGAGGCGAAATGAGCATGGTGGATAGCGAAGCGCCACCCTGCCTTCCCCGCCTGCCGCTGACGCGCCTTCCGTCAAACCCGCTGCCACAGGACACGATCGACACGCATTTCCACGTCTTCCGTGCGGATGCGCCGCTCAATACACCGCGAAGCTATACGCCTGACATCGCAACGACTGCCGACTGGATCGCCTTCGCCGACCAGCTCGGTATCGGCAGGGGCATTCTCGTCCAGCCAAGCGTCTATGGACTTGACAATCAGGTGCTGATCGAGGCGCTAACTGCCTTCCCCGACCGCCTGCGCGGTATCGTCGTCATCGAGCCCGATGCGAGCCCTGGCGAGATTGTCCGACTCGACCGGCTTGGTGTCCGCGGCGTGCGCATCAACACCCGTAACAAGGGCGGCCTGCCGCTTGCCGCCGCCGAAACGCTTGCATCGGAAATACGCGATTTCGGCTGGTCGCTGCAGCTGCAGGTCAGCCCGGAACAGATCACCGGGCTCGCTGGGCGTCTGCGGGATCTTGAGGTTCCTTTCGTCATCGATCATCTGGGCTTCATACCGCTCGCCGACGGTGCTTGGCGGCAGCATCTGCCGGCGCTCCAGCGGCTGGCCGATAGTCCCGGCGGCTACATCAAGCTGACAGCCCCCTACCGGCTGACGCGCGAGCGCGGCTATCCAGGTTTTGCCGAAGTGGTGAAGGCGCTTGGCACCAGCCATCCGGAAAAGCTGCTCTGGGGCAGCGATTGGCCGCACACCGAACTCTGGAGCGATATGCCTGATGATGCCGAGTTGATAGACGGGATGCAGGACGCCATTGGTACCCCCGCGCTTGCCCGCAAAATCTTCGTCGAAAACGCCAAAAAACTCTTCTTTGATCGCTGAACGGCAAATGCCTTGACGATGGCCAAGAGCACCTATGTGATTGTTGTCGCACGCTTTGCCGGAGCGGCTGCGAGTCGGCAGGTGTCATGATCCGCGCGATCTGGGCGGTTGGGGGAAATGTGAGCAAGAGCTACGATTTTATCATTGCCGGCGGCGGGTCTGCTGCCTCCGTTGCGGCCATGCGGCTGGTGCGGGATTTCGGATTTTCGGTGCTGATCATTGAACGCGGGCCGCGTGACACAGCAAAGCTGATGTCCTTTCCAGCCGGCTATATGAAATATCTCGCCCGCGACGATTTCCTCGAAATGCACCATACGGTGCCACAGCCACAGCTTGGCGGCCGTGGGCCGATCGTGCCGGTCGCCAGGGCGCTCGGCGGTGGCAGCGCGGTCAATGCCATGGTCTATATGCGCGGCCAGAAGGAGGATTACGATAGCTGGTCCGCCTATCTCGGCAACGGGACCGAGTGGTCTTATGCCGACATGCTGCCGCACTTCAAAAATATCGAGGCCAATAGCCGCTTCAACAACGAATTCCACGGCATTTCCGGCAATCTGCGCGTTTCCGAGCCGCGCCATATCTCGGATACGACCGAGGATTTCATCCTCGCCGCGCAAGGGCTCGGCCACCCCTATAATCCCGATTTCAACGGCGTCAGGCAGAATGGCGTCGGCATCATGCAGCACACCTTCGCCAAATGGGGTCGCCGGACCGAGCGGTCGGATGCGAAGAAAGCCTTTCTCGATCCGCTGGCTAGCGACAAGAAGCTTGAGATTATTACAGAAGCGCGCGTCGACCGCCTGATCATCCGGAACGGCCGCGCGGTCGGCGTTGCCTATACGCGGGGCGGCCAGACCCACGAAGCCACGGCCGAACGTGAGGTGCTTGTCGCGTCGGGAACCTATAACAGCGCCAAGCTGCTGATGCTTTCAGGGATCGGCCCTGCCGATCACCTGCGCGAACACGGCATCAAGGTGGTCGCCGACCTGCCCGGCGTCGGCGCCAATCTGCAGGATCACCACGAAGTTCCCGTCATCGCCACTACGAAGGGCAAGTCCGGCTATTTCGGCGAAGACAAGGGCTGGCCGATGGTCCGCAACGGCTTGCAATACCTGCTCTTCGATTCCGGGCCTGTGACGACGACGGGGATCGAATCGTGCCTCTTCTACGACCCCGATGGCGGCGAGCGGCCGACGATCCAGCTCTATTGCGCACCGATCGTCTATCTCGATCGCGACGTCTCCTCTGCCAAGCCGACCTGGGGCGTGACTTTCACCTCCTGCCTGCTGCGGCCAAAGGCACGCGGCAGCGTGAAATTGCGCTCGGCCAATCCCGCCGACCAACCGCTCGTCGACTGCAATTTCTTCGGAGATCCCGATGATCTGCGGCTGACTCTCGCGTCCTTGAAGACGGCGCGGCAGCTTCTGGAAACGGAACCCTTCCGCTCGAAGATCGCAATGGAGATCCTGCCCGGTAAGGCGCTGCAGGACGAAGACGCGCTGACGAAATTCGCAGGCCAGACCGTCAAGACGAACTATCATCCCTCGGGCAGTCTGCGCATGGGGCCGGAGAGCGACCCCATGGCTGTGGTCGACGGTACGCTGAAGGTCCGCGGGCTCGAGGGGCTGCGGGTGATCGATTGCTCGATCATTCCCTTCATCCCGTCAGGCAATACAAACGCACCGGCCATAGCGATCGGCTCCAAGGCAGCCGATATGATCCGCAGGGATTACCATTGAATGCCGCTCATTTTGACGCTATATAACGTCAATAACATTGGCATGGAGATGGATCATGGGCCTCGCGCAATATGCGGATGATGGGCTGTTTGCACCGCGCAAGATTGCCGATGCTTTCCGCACGACCAGTGAGGAGATTGCTCGCACCGCCGGTCTCGGCAAGGATGCCATCCAGCGCAAGGATCGCATCCGTTCCGACAAGACGCAGCGACGCCTGCGCGAAATGATCGAAGTCGTCAACAAGGCCGAACCCCGCTTCGGCTCGGCGCTGATGGCCTATGCCTGGTATCGCTCCGAGCCATTGTCCGGCTTTTCGGGCCAGACAGCCATGCAGCTGGTCCGCGACGGACGGGCCGACGAGGTCATGGATTATATCGATGCGATCGACGCCGGCGTTCACGCCTAGTCGCTTATGATGCGCTACCAAGGAAAGCTCTACCGTGCGCTGAACCCGGTCTATGCGCGCCAGCCGCTTTCCGGTCGCGGCGCCGAACTCTATGGCGGCCGGTTCAATCCCAAGGGGATGCCGGCGCTCTATACGTCCCTGTCAGTTCTGACGGCGCTCCGGGAGGCCAACCAGGTCGGCAGCCTGCAGCCGACCACCCTCGTCTCCTACGAGGCCGAGATCGAGCGCATCTTCGACGTCAGGGACGAGACCGCCCTTCAGGCGTTCGGAATGGACGCTGCAGCGATTACCGGGGCGAGCTGGCGCGACGAGATGAAGGTGAATGGAGAAGCAAGAACGCAGACCTTTGCGCGCCGGCTGGTGTCCGACGGCTATCACGGACTGCTGGTCAGAAGTTTTGCTCCCGCGGCCAGAATCGACGATCTCAATCTCGTGCTGTGGTTATGGAGCGAGAAAGCTCCCTGCCGCCTGACCCTGATCGACGACGAAGGCAGATTGTCCTGACCGCGTGGCGCGACCAGCGCCGGCTATGTAACCGGCGCTGATCGTCTATTGGTCTCTCAAGCGGCACGGACCTTGCTCGGCCGCGCCCATTCCGGCAGCCAGTCGCCATGAGTGGCAAGCAGCTCATCCACCAGCGACCAGATCTGGTCGAGGTCGAGTTCGGCAGCCGTGTGCGGGTCCATCATTGCGGCATGATAGATGTGCTCCGGGTTTTCCGTCATCAGCGCCTGGACCGTCAGTTCCTGGACGTTGATGTTGGTGCGCATCAGCGCGGTCAACTGCGGCGGCAGATCGCCGATATAGGTCGGCTGGATGCCGGAGGAATCGACGAGGCACGGCACTTCTGCGGCGCAGTTTGCCGGCAGCGAGGTGATGCAGCCATTGTTGCGGACATTGCCGTAGATGACCGAGGGTTCGCCAGTCCAGACCGAATTGATGATCGAGGAGGCATATTCCTTTGATGACTGGACCTCGATCTTCTCGGCCGAGCGATAGGTTTCCGCCTGCCCCTTCCAGCGGGCGATCTGCTCGATGCAGCGCTTCGGATATTCATCGAGCGGAATGCCGAATTTCTCGATCAGGTCCTCGCGGCCTTCCTTGATGAAATAGGGCGTGTATTCGGCGAAATGCTCCGAGCTTTCGGTGACGAAATAGCCGAGCCGCGTCAGCATCTCGTAACGCACCTTGTTGGGGCAACGCGGGTTCCAGCCGGGCTTCGGCGCACGTCCCTCACGATAGGCGCGCACGAGATCGGGATAGAGGTTCTTGTAGGAACCATCCGGCTGACGATGCTCAAACTTCAGATAGAAGGCCATGTGATTGATGCCGGCCGAGCGGTAGCGGATTTCCTCGTAGGGAATGTCGAGGTCGTGGGCGAGTTCCATTGCCGTGCCCTGCACGGAGTGGCAGAGACCGACCTGCTTGATGTCAGGATATTTCTCTGAGATCGCCCAGGTATTGATCGCCATCGGGTTTACATATTGCAGCATGATGGCGTTCGGGCAGACGGCGCGCATGTCCTCGCAGATCTTCCAGAGATGCGGCACGGTTCTGAGACCGCGCATAATGCCGCCGACGCCGAGCGTATCGGCGATCGTCTGGCGCAGGCCGTATTTCTTCGGCACTTCGAAGTCCGTCACCGTACAGGGCTCGTACCCGCCGATCTGGAAAGCGACGACGACGAAATCGGCACCCGACAGCGCCTTACGCTGGTCGCCATAGGTTTCCGCCTTCGCCTTCACGCCAAGCGTCGAGATCAGCTTGTTGACGACGATGGCGCTTTCTTCAAGGCGCTGCGGGTTGATATCCATCAACGCGATCGTGGCGCCTGACAGCGCCGGACGCTGCAGGATGTCGCCAACGATGTTCTTCATGAAAACGGTGGAGCCAGCTCCGATGAACGCTATTCTGGGATTTGCCATATGAACCTCCGGCATTCTGAAATCAGGCTACGTCAAAAGCGGCTTTGACGAGCCGTTCGGTGTAGGGTGTCTTGGGGTTGGAAAGGACTTCGTTGACAGGGCCCTCTTCCATGATCTTGCCGCGCTGCATGACGATGACACGGTGGCAGAGGGCGCGCACGACCTTCAGGTCATGCGAAATGAAGAGATAGCTGAGGCCCCGCTCATCCTGCAGCTTGCGTAGCAGTTCGATGATCTGCGCCTGAACCGACAGGTCGAGCGCCGAGGTGGGCTCGTCGAGCAGGATGAATTCCGGCTCCAGCGCAATTGCCCGCGCGATGGCGATGCGCTGGCGCTGGCCGCCGGAGAATTCATGCGGGAAGCGCGAGAGGATATTGCCCGGCATGCCGGCGGACACTAGCGCTTCGCGAACCCTGTCCAGACGTTCACCCTTGGTAGCGCCGAGCTTGTTGACGACCAGCCCTTCCTCGATGATCTGACCGATGGTCATGCGCGGATTGAGTGACGAGAACGGGTCCTGGAAGACGACCTGCATGCGCGAGCGCAGGGGCCGCATTTCCGCCCGTGACTTGCCGTGGATCGGCTGGCGATCGAAATAGATCTCGCCATTGTCCGTGTCGCTGAGCCTGAGCAACGCCTGGCCGAAGGTCGTCTTGCCCGAGCCGGATTCACCGACCAAGCCCAGTGTCTCATGGCGCCGCAGCGTCAGATTGAGGCTGTCGACGGCGACCAGTTCGCGCAGCTCCGGCTTGAAGAAGCCGCCATGGCGCATCATGAAGGAGACACGCACGCCACGGGCGTCGAGAATGATATCCGATCCCTCCGGTAGTGGATTGGCCTGGCCGCGCGGCTCGGATGCCAGCAGATGCTTGGTATAGGGATGCTGGGGATTGGCGAAGAGCTGCTCGGTTATATTGTGCTCGCGCATCTCGCCATGCTGCATCACGTAGACATAGTCGGAGAACTTGCGCACGACCGTCAGGTCATGAGTGATGAGGATCACCGCCATCCGCAACTCCGTCTGCAGATTGCGGATGAGATTGAGGATCTGCGCCTGGACGGTGACGTCGAGCGCCGTCGTCGGCTCGTCGGCGATCAGGACATCGGGATCATTGGCAAGCGCCATGGCGATCATAACACGCTGCCGCTGGCCGCCCGAGAGCTGGTGCGGATATTGCCGCAGCCGCGCTTCAGGATCGGGGATCTGCACCTGCTTCAAGAGTTCCAGCGCCTTGGCATCGGCCTGCTTGCGGCTCATCTTGCGGTGGACGCGGATTGCCTCGACGATCTGGCTGCCGATCGTATAGATCGGGTTCAGCGAACTCATCGGCTCTTGGAAGATCATCGAGATCCGGTCGCCGCGCAGCTTGCGGCGAGCCTTCTCGGAGAATTTCAGGATGTTGGCACCGTCATATTCGACGCTCGAGCGCGGCGAGATGACCGCACGCTTGGACAGCAGCCCCATGACGGTGCGCGCCGTCACCGACTTGCCGGAACCGGACTCGCCAACGATGGCGATGGTTTCGCCGCGGTAGAGCTGGAAGGAAATATCCTTCACGGCCTCGACGGTGCCGTGCTCGACCTTGAAATTCACGCCGATATTGCGCGCGTCGATAACAGGACTTTCCTTGCGTCCGTCATGGTCGTGACGGACGGGCGGGGCGAAGGAACTGACGAGAGCAAGAGCCATCTTCATCACCTCAATAGGGATCGACCGCATCGCGCAGACCGTCGCCCAGCGCATTGAACGCAAAGACGGTGATCAGCACGAAGGCGACGGGGGCGAGAATCCAGGGATATGTTCCGATGACGGAATAGTTCGCCGTATCCTGCAGCATCAGGCCCCAGGAAATCAGCGGCGGCTTCACGGCAAAGCCGAGGAAACCGAGGAAGGATTCGAGCAGCACGACGCTCGGAATGTGGATGGTGACGGCGACGATCACGTGGCTCATCACGTTCGGAAAAATATGCTGGAAGATGATGCGCCGGTCGGTGGCGCCAACCGCCATCGCCGCCCGTACATATTCGATGCGCGCCAGCGCCAGCGTCTTGCCGCGCACCTCGCGCGACATCTGCGCCCAGCCAAGCGCCGACATGACGAAGATCACGAAGGCGAGGAAAACATTGGTCGGCGCGGTGATCGGGATCAGCGACGTCAGCGCCAGATAGAGCGGCAATTGCGGGAAGGCGAGCACCAGCTCGACGAAACGCTGCACCCAGACATCGAAGGCGCCGCCGTAATAACCCGAGACCATGCCGACGGTGGTACCGACGACCGTGACGATAAAGACTACTGTCAGTGCGATCATCAGTGAGATGCGCGAGCCGATGATGGCGCGCGACAGGACGTCACGACCGAACTTGTCGGTGCCGAGGAAATGCACCGGCTGGCCATCRACCGTGCCGAAGAAATGGCGATTGGCCGGGATGAGACCGAGTAGATTGTAGTCCGCCCCCCTGACGAAGAAGCCGAGCAGACGCGGATTGTCATAGTCCAGGCCGACGACCGGCTGGAAGGTAACCGGATCGAGTTCTTCGGAATCCGCCAGCGCATAGACGCGCGGCCAGACAAGATTGCCTTCCTTGTCATGGATGCTGATGAGCTGCGGCGGCGCAAAGCCGACATCGGTCGCCTTTGGATCCAATGGCGCAATGAAATCGGCAAATATCGCCATGATGATCAGCAGGCCGACAAGGATGAGGCCGATCATGCCGGTCCAGGAGCGCCGCAGGCGGCGCCAGACCAGCGCCATATAGCTCTCATTGCCGTGGCCGCTATTCTTAACTGCCTCTTCATGCGGCGGGGGTGGGGAAGAGTCGAAGGCAAACATATCAGGCTCCTCCATATTGACGGACCCGAGGATCGAGCATGACAAGCAGCATATCGGCGATAATGTTGCCGATGATCAGCGTTGCCGACAGCACCAGCATGAAGGTGGCGGTGACATAGACATCACCGATCGCCATGGAGCCGACGATGGCCGGACCAACGGTCGGCAGGGCAAAGATGATCGCGGTTTCGATCTCGCCGGTCAGCATGTAGGGAAGCACGACGCCCTGATACATGACAAGCGGATGCAGCGCGTTCGGAACGGCATGGCGCATGACGACCGCGCCACCCGAGAGCCCCTTGGCACGTGCCGTCTCAACATATTGGGCATTCAGCGTATCGAGCAGGTTGCCGCGCATGACGCGCATATTGTAGGCCAGCCCGCCGAAGGTAGCGATCGCAACGACCGGCCAGACGTGGCTGACGAGATCCATGAATTTCGCCCAGGACCACGGCGCCCCGCCATATTGCGGCGAGAAGAAGCTGCCGATTTCCGTGACGTTGAACTGGAAGACCAGCAGGTAGACGATGATCAGCGCCATCAGAAAGCGCGGTACCGTCATGCCGAGGAAGGCGACACCCGAGAGCAGGTTGTCGATCCAGCTATATTGGCGAGTCGCCGCCCATATGCCGAAGCTGATACCGAGGATCGATGCGAAGATGTGGCAGACCAGCGCCAGGGCCAGCGTGCGCGGCAGGCGCTCGCCGACCACATCGGCAACCGGCTTGTTGTAGAACATGCTGTAGCCAAAATCGCCTTCGGTCACGATGCCCTTGATCCAGTTCACGTACTGGATGACCAGCGGCTTATTGAGTCCATGTTCGACGCGGTAGGCCTCGGCCTGCGCATCGGCCTGAGCGAAGGAGGCTCCGCCCTGATTGATCAGCTGCGAGCGGATGTAGTCGGCATAGTCGCCGGGCGGCGCCTGAATGATGGCAAAGGTCACCACGCTCAGGATGAAGAGGACGGGGATCGCCGAAGCGATGCGCATGAGCAGGAATCGTAACATCGAACGGTTCGCTTCTCCTTGCCGCCAGTCGCTCGTCTCCAGCGCGGCCGGCTCGTTGATTCTGACCGGCCGCGCGCTGCACGCGCGGCCGGAAGTTTCGTCTTTCGGGAGGGAGCTCTTAGTTCACGGGACCCTTGTCTCCGGGCTTGCCGGGAAGCTGACCAGGGAAGAGTTCGTACTTGCCCTGCTTGTCAGCAGCCACCCAGAGGCGTTCGCGGATGACGGAGTCTTCAGCCCAGTTGAACATCATGATCGGCGTGCCCTCAGGGATGTTCGAAAAGCGCTTGTTGATAATCAGCGCGCCCGGATATTCCGTGAGGCCGACCGTATCGACATGTTCGGTCGCGGTCTTCTGGTACTGCTTCATGAGCGCGACACGTTCGTCATTGTCCTGGCTCGCACGGAACTTGTTCACGATGTCGGCAAGGTCCTTCTCGTAAGGCAGGAGATCGAGCTGGTCACCCTTGCCGGCGCGATGGTGCCAGCTGGTGCGTGGGCCGACAGCGGCAAGCTGTTCGGTATTCTGCACCACGGAGGCGAGCTCCGACGTATTACGCTGGATCAGCCAGTCGAACTGGCCGGCATAATGCGCATTGTCGCGCTTCGGACCATCAAGAGCATTGATGATGACCTTGATGCCGAGCTTCTCCATCTGGCCGACGACACCTTCGGCAAGGCTCTTGTCGGTGGCATAGCCGTTATTGACGAGAAGCACGATTTCGACGTCCTTGCCGTCTCCGGTTCCGGCCGGGAAGTTCACGAAGCCGTCGCCATCCGTATCCTTCAGGCCGACCTTAGCAAGCAGTGCCTTGGCCCCCGCAAGATCGAAAGGATAGTAAACCGTCGAATTGCGGTCATAGAAGCTGGTGCCCGAAGACAGACCGCCTGCATAGATCGCCGTGAACGGTCCCTTGACGAGAGAGTCGCCGATCGCCTTGCGGTCGAACGCCATAGTTACGGCCTTACGGAAGTCTTCATTGCGATTGAGCTCGCGGATTGCCTGGCTGCGGGCATCCGGATCACCCCAGCCATTGGCAGAGAGGTTCATGCGCAGGTTATAGCCGATGAGGCGCGGACCGAAGGCGAGACGCGCCGGAGCGGTCTTTTCGGCGGCGCGCTTCAGCGACGCCACGAAGTTTTCCGGCTGCTCGAGGTTCGAGAAGTCGGCGGAGCCGGCAACGGCCTGCACGTCACGGTCAGCCCAGGTCGAGAGCTTGTAGTGCAGTTCGTTGAGATAAGGCAGCTGATTGCCCTTCTCATCGACCTTCCAGTAATAGGGGTTGCGGCGCATGACGATGATATCATCAGGCCGGTATTCGACCGGCACCCAGGCGCCCATGACCGGCATATTCATGAATTCCGGCGGGAAGGCATTCTTGAACTGGTCGTAGGTGTTCTTCGAATATTTCGGATGCTGAGGCTTGAGGATGTGCGACGGCCCCGGGCAGAAGTTCGGATAGGCCATCGTATAGAGATACTGCTTCGGGAAGGCTTCCTTGAAGGTCCATTCGACCGTGTAGTCGTCGATCTTCGTGAGCGTGGTTCCCTCGCCGAAAGCCTCCGGCGACGCACCGCCGCCGAGCGGCGAGACGTTCGGATCGATGACTTCGTCTTCCCAATAGAACATGATGTCATCGGCATTGAATGGCGCCCCGTCTGACCACTTGGCGCCTTCCACCAGGTGCATGGTCAGCTTGTGGCCGTCCTGCGACCATTCCCAGCCCTTGGCAAGGTTCGGCAGCGGCTCGGTATCCTTGGCCTCGACCTGGAAGAGCGGCGCGGTGCGCGTCAGGCATTCGGAGAGGCCGATATCGATGCCACCCCAGCCCTGTGTCTGGCCGGCACCGTAATTCCAGCCTTCCGGCCGGCCGCCGATCACATGGCGCATCGTATCGCCGTAGACGCCGGTGCCATCAGGCATATTTTCGGTCTTGAAGACCATTGGTTCCTTTGGAAGGCGATCCTTGACTGCCGGAAGCTTGCCGGTGGCGACGAAGTTTTTCGTCAGCCAGTCCGGTTCGTGATATTCCGGCAGCGCCTTGAACTCCAGAATGGAGTCGCGGGACACATATTTGATCTTGCCTTCCGCCGGGAACGCGGGCGGAGCCGGAGGTACTGTCGGCTCGGATGCGTAGGCATTGATGGCGGCGACTGAAACGCCAAGCGCCAGTCCTGCCAGGATGCCGATCTTACGGAAATTCGTCATCGTCTCTCCCTCTTGTTCGGAGCGCTTGCAGCGTCTCCGCTTCTCCTCAAACGGCGATGGAAAAAGCCTCGGTGCGGCGGATCTTCCTCCCGTAGACCCTGCCGCAGCTTCCTCCATCCACGACTTAAACGGCCTGCTTCAGCGCCGCCTTTTCGACGCGAAGTTCTTCAATGGAGCGAACATTGCGGCGTGCAGCCCCTTCCCACTCCCTCGTCTTGACCTTTGAATTCGCCAGCCGCTCCTTGGCAGCCGGCACGGCATCGGCATATTGCGGCAGCCAGCGGGCCTGGGCGACGACCATTTCGTCGACCATCTGCCAGACCTCCTCCGGCGTCGAGACGGCGCCGACCAGCGGATCGTGCAACACCGCGAGCTTCAGGAGATCGATATCGCCTGATATTGCCGCATGCACCGACATGCGCTGGACATTGATCGACGAGACACAGGTCGCCGCACAGGCTTCCGGAATGGTGATGCCGGAGACCATGTTAATACCGAAACGATCGACGAAGCCGGGCGACTCGATGATGGCGTCGGACGGCAGGTTGGTAATGACCCCGGTATTCTTGACGTTGAAGTGGCCGCGATAGACCCGGCCGGTCTCCAGCGCCTCGAGAATGTGGCTCGCGTGTTCGTTGGAGCGCTTGGCCGGATCGATCGGCTTTTCGGCCGAAGCGAGGAATTGCGGGAATTCCGTCTCGAACCAGTTGCGGGTCTCGGTCGAGTGGCGCAGATAGCCGCCGGTTTCGCCGTGGATCCAGTCGGACATGTCGATCCAGCGGGTAATTTCGTCCGGCCGCTTGCGGTACCAGGGCAGGTATTCGGAGAGATGGCCGTTGCTCTCGGTCGAATAGACGCCGAAGCGCTTCAGCACGTCGATGCGCAGCTTCTCCTGCTGCGAATAGACCGGGTGCGCCTCGAAGGCGGCAATCAGCTCGTCCTTGCCGATCTTGCGGCCGTTGAGGCGCAGATCGACGAACCAGGTCTGGTGGTTGATACCCGAGCAGATGTAGTCAAGCTCGCCTTGCGACTTGGCGCCGAGCACTTCGGCAATCTGCTCCGCACCATGCTGAACGCCGTGGCAGAGGCCGACCGTGTCGACCTTGCCATACTCGATGGCCGCCCAGGTATTCATCGCCATCGGGTTCGCGTAGTTCAGGAACTTCGCACCCGGTGCTGCGACCTCCCGGATATCCTTGCAGAAGTCGAGGATGACCGGAATGTTGCGCTGACCGTAAAGAATGCCGCCGGCGCAGATCGTATCGCCGACACACTGGTCGATGCCGTATTTCAGGGGAATTCTGATATCGTCGGCATAGGCTTCCAGCCCGCCGACGCGCACGCAACTGATGATATAACGTGCGCCTTCAAGCGCCTTGCGGCGATCCGTCGTCGCTGTCACCTTGGTCGGCAACTTGTTTGCCTCGACGATCTTGTCGAGAATTGCCTTGATCATCTGGAGGTTATGCTCGCTGAGGTCGGTCAGCGCGAATTCGATGTCCTTGAATTCCGGCACGCAGAGAATGTCCGTGAAGAGCTTCTTTGTGAAGCCGACGCTGCCTGCCCCGATAATAGCGATTTTGAAACTCATATCCTTCACCTCGATCCGATCAAATGCTAGGTAGAAAGGCGGTTAAGGAGGGCTGGTCGGCACGCCTTGCGTATGTCGTCCAAAATACAGAAAATCGTACCTGTATTCCTCCCGGCCGTTCTTTCGACCGTGATCTCTTCCTCTTGTGAGACGGGATTATGCGCATATTCGGCAGGGCGGCCAGAGAAGGATTATGCTTTCGAGGGTAATTTTGTGCTGCAGGAATTGATCGCCAACGGACAGTCGATGAGGACGGTTTCGCTGCCACGCGGACGCCAGCGTCTGCACGCCATGCCGACGAGCGCCGGATATGAGGTGCGCGAGGCCGAAACCTATGACTGGGACGGTAGAAAGCGCGGCCAGACGCCGTTCACGGTGCTGCAGCATACGATCAGCGGCACCGGCCGTCTGCGCTACCAGAACCGCAACTACAAGCTCCAGAGCGGCGATACGATGATGGTGATGGTGCCCCACAATCACCGCTACTGGCTCGAAAAGGGCGAGCGCTGGGAATATTTCTGGATCTCGATGAACGGCGAGGAGACGCTGCGCATCCACAAGATGGTGCTGGCTTTAGCAGGGCCGGTGCTGAAACTGCAGCAATCGACCGTCGATCATCTGGCAGATTGCAGCCTGCGTCTCGTCAGGGGTGCAAACACGCCGGGCTCCGCCTCGGCGATCGCCTACGAAGCCGCCATGGCGTTATACGACGACATCTTCGGAGCGCCGGCCTTCATGGCCGAACAGAGCGTCATGCAGCCCGTGATCGACCATATCAATATCAATCTGGAAAAAACGCTCCCGGTCAGCGAGCTTGCGGCGATCGTCGGTTTGAGCCGCGCGCACTTCTCCCGCAGCTTTGCGGAAAGCGAAGGTGTGCCGCCCGCCGAATATGTCCTGCAGCAACGGTTGCAGCGCGCCGCAAAGCTGTTGACCAAGGCGGACTTCCTTCCGGTCAAGGAAGTCTCGATCATGTGCGGCTTCGAGGATGCGAACTATTTCGCCAAGGTCTTCCGGCGCGTTTATGGCATCACGCCAACCGAATTCCGCACGACAGGCATGTATGCGAGCATCGGCCGCAGCCGGTAGGGGTTGGAAACCGATCGGACTATCCCGCAAACGCCCACGCGCTATCGAAGTTTAAGGGGGCGGCATTTTGTGGCGTCATGTCGAACCGCGACGTGCGGGTTGCCTAAACTAACCGGCATGTCGAACGCAATCTGCACGATCGCGTCGATGGGAATGTCAGTACTATCGCCGGCGCCGCACATGCTCGACCAGGGCACGCAGCTTCGGGGCGAGATTACGCCGGTTGGGAAAGTAGAGGAAAAAGCCTGCGAACGACGGGCAATACTCTTGCAGAAGAGGCACCAGTTCGCCGGATGAGACATAAGGCCTGAAGGTCTCTTCCATGCCAAACGTGATGCCTCCCCCCGCCCGGGCCGTGCGGATCATCAACCACATGTCATTGGTGGTGATCTGAGGATTCACCGCCACATCGAACTCACGTCCATTCTCGCCAAACTCCCAACGATAAGGTGCGGTATGGGGTGCGGGACGCCAGCCGATGCAGCGATGCTGGGCCAGTTCCGAGGGATGCGAGGGCTTCCCGAAACGCTCGAGATAGGAAGGCGCGGCAAACGCGCACTGACGTTGCTCGCCGGATGCCGGGACGGCGATCATATCCTGGTCGATCACTTCGCCCAGCCGCACCCCCGCGTCATATCCCTCCGCCACGATATCGAATTCCTCGTCCGTGACGGTCACATCGATTTGAACGGCAGGATAGGCGTCAGCAAAGCCCGACAGCAGCGGCCCTGAGATGAACCGCTCCGCAATCGAGGACACTGCCAACCGCAAAAGGCCGTTCGGAGCGATTTCCTGATCGGCGGTGGCCTCAAGGGCTAGACCAACTTCGGAAATGGCCGGCGCCACGCGCTGATAAAGTTGCTCGCCAGCTTCCGTCAAGCTGACGCTCCGTGTCGTTCGCTGAACGAGTGCCACGCCGAGCCGGTCTTCGAGGCGACGGATCGTCTGGCTCACCGCCGACCGCGTAACACCCAGATGCTCGGCGGCCGCGCGGAAACTCTTCGCCTCCGCGACGGCCAGAAAAACAGAGATGCCATTCAGATCCACAGCCATTGGTTAGATGAAGTTACCAGAGTGGTTATGATTGGGCAAGTTGTCCGCTCTTTTGGGAGCCTGTACGTTTGGCTCGGTAAATTGGAGATGGCAGACAAGATGATGCTGAATAACTACAAGCTGCTGGGCCGTTCGGGCTTGCGCGTTTCGCCCATAAGCCTGGGCACCATGACCTTCGGATCGGAATGGGGTTGGGGTGCCGACAGTGCCGAAGCCCGTCGTATCTTCGATCTGTATGTCGATCGGGGCGGCAACTTCATCGATACTTCGGTGAACTATACCAACGGCGGCGCCGAACGCCTCCTCGGAGAATTCGTCGGCGACAAGCGTGAGCGGCTCGTCATCGCGACAAAATTCACGATGTCACGCGAGCCCGGCAACCCCAATGCGGGCGGAAACCATCGCCTCAACATAATACGGTCTGCCGAGCAGAGCCTCAGACAACTCGGAACGGATCGCATCGATCTCTTCTATCTGCATGGATGGGACATGACGACCCAGCCGGATGAGGTGATGCGCGCCCTCGACGATCTCGTTCGGTCGGGAAAGATCCTCTATCTCGGCATCTGCAATACGCCCGCATGGCGGGTCGCGCAAATGCAGACGCTCGCAGACATGCGCGGGTGGTCGCCCTTCGTCGCGCTCCAGATCGAGTACAGTCTTGTGGAACGCACCGTCGAGCACGAGCTCCTACCGATGGCCGCAGCCTTGGGCCTCGGCGTCCTTCCGTGGTCCCCGCTAGGGGGCGGCGTGCTGACCGGCAAATACTCCCGAGCGGACGTTCAGGATTCACGAGAGGCAGCCGTGTCCCCCAGCCRCAAGGGCGTTATCGCTTCGTCCGGGCATCTGAACGAGCGCTCGATCGAGATTGCGCACGAGGTTCGCGCGGTTGCCGAGGAAGTGGGGTCGACACCGTCCCGGG